>JACWAM010000072.1 GCA_014874265.1 Thermoleophilia bacterium
CTTGGTTCTGGTACCGGGCCGTGGGACTTGCCGGGGTGCCGCTGGCGTTTACGGTCACGATGATCTCGGGGCCGCTGATCCGGACCCTGATGCCGTCCGCTTACGGCGGGTCGATCGTGACGCTGCAGCTCCTGATCTGGTCAATTCCGATGCTGATGATGGTAACTGTTGGCTTCAACACGCTGGTGGTGACCGACAGGGAGCGGGCGGCCGCCGGCTCAACTGTTGTCACGGCGTTAATTATCACCATCCTCGATTTTTTCCTGATTCACTATTTCGGGGTCAAGGGGGCGGCGGTGGCGATGGTGGCGGCAACCGCCATCTGGCTGTTTCAGGTACACCGGCTGCTCGGCCGGGTGCTTGCCCCCGGCCATGGCGCGGCCGGCGCCTTTGGGCTGCCGGTGGCCGCGGGCCTCCTGATGGCGGCGGCGGCCGGACTTGCATCCGGGCTGGGAGTATGGGTGTCGCTGACCGCCGGACTGGCCGCTTACGCGGCGGTGATAAGCGTCAACCTGTTTCAGGTCAGGATGGTCGTCGCGGCAAAGCTAAGAGCCTATTTCAGCAGGTAATCCGCGGCGCAATTAGCGGGCGGCAGCAGAGTCTGCCGCTGGAACGAGCTTGGCCAGACCGCCGCCCTCTTCATATAGCGCGCGCCTTTTGTGATACGCTTAACCGGTAAAAACCCCTTCTTTATGACAGGACCCGGACGGACACTGAGTCATGAGCGCGCTCTGGCTCTAAACTTGACTATAGGAGCAGTTGCGGCAGCATCTTACAGCTTTATATTAACCGGCGCCGCCAGAATCCCGGAGATCAAGACCTTGATCGGGCTTTAAATGTGTGGAATTGCCGGGATTATTAGTACCGCCGGCGTCGCTGACAGCGACTTCCGCCGTTTAACGGAAATGGCCCGCATTCTCCGCCACCGCGGGCCGGACGACGAGGGGCTGCGCCAGGGAGATAATTACGCGCTGGCCCACCGGCGCCTGAGCATCATCGATCTGGCGGGCGGTCACCAGCCGATGTCCAATGAGAGTGGCGACGTCTGGATCGTTTTCAACGGCGAGATTTACAATTTCCCCGAGCTTCACGACGATCTGGTTGCCCGCGGGCACCGGTTCCGTAGCCGCTGCGATACCGAGGTGATCGTTCATCTTTACGAAGAGTATGGCCCCGGATGCGTCAGCCGTCTTAACGGAATGTTTGCTTTCGCCATCTTTGATGAGGAGAAGCAGCGGTTGTTTCTGGCGCGCGACCGCGCCGGTATCAAGCCCCTCTATTACAGCTTTGACGGCACCGCTTTGAGCTTTGCTTCTGAAGCCAAAGCGCTCGTGATGACGGCCGCCCGGCCGGCGGCGCCCGATCCCCGATCGGTGGTTGATTTCTTCGCTCTCAGCCTGGTGCAGGAGGACCGCACCGCGTTTGCCGGGATTCAGGAGCTGCGCCCGGCGCATACGCTGGTCTGGGACCTTCGCTCCGCGTCGCCCCGGCCAGAGCGATACTGGCAGCTTTCCTACGCCCGCAAGGCGGCCATGGAAGGACCGGAACTGGCCGCGAAAGTATCGGAGCTGCTCGAAGACGCGGTGCGCATCCATCTGGTGAGCGACGTCCCCGTCGGCACTTATTTAAGCGGCGGCCTGGATTCCAGCCTGATCTCAGCGGTTGCCGGCAACTATCTGCCGGAACTCAACACGTTTTCGGCCGGCTTTGTCGGCAAGGAGCAGCTGGACGAGCGGCCCTTCGCCAGGGAGGCGGCCCGGATGATCGGGTCGACGCACCATGAGGTTGAGGTGAGTCCGGATAACTTCCTGGATAACCTCCGCCGCATCATCTGGCACATGGATGAGCCAACGCTCAGCCCGGGGGTTTATCCCTATTATTTCCTTTGCGGACTGGTAGCGGAGTCGGTCAAGGTCGTTCTGGGGGGACAAGGAAGCGACGAGCTGTTCGGCGGCTATCCACGTTACCGGATGGCGCTGCTGGAAAACGACATGAGGCTGTCATTTAGCCGCCTGCGGTTTTTGCACCTGGCCGCTGACGCTGATCAGTACCGCCGCCGCTACGGGCTCGGCGGCCTGAAAAACGAGCTGCTCCGCCTGACGGCCCCCGCCGACCGGCGGATTTATGAAATTGTCAGCGGCTTTCATCCCCGGCGGCTGCCCTCGCTGTTCTCGGCTAAGTTCAGGCAGGAAGTAGATGGCTACGATCCGCTGGCGGCCTTTCACCGGTCGCTGGATGAATGTGACTCCGACAACCTGATTGACCGCATGCTTTACAACGACTTTCGCAATATGCTTGCCAGCATCCTCCGGACCGAGGACCGGATGAGCATGGCCCATTCCATCGAATCGAGAGTACCCTTCCTGGATTACCGGCTGGTGGAAATGGCGGCGTCCGTCCCGCCCCGGGCGAAAGTCAGGGGCGACAACCCCAAAATGATCTTGAAGCAGGTGGCCCGCGGCCGGGTTCCGGACAGCATTATCGACCGGCGCAAGCAGGGATTTACGGCGCCGATCGAAAGCTGGTTCACCGGCTCGCTGGCCGGCGGAATCAGCGAGCTGCTCCTTGGCGACAGGGCATCCGGGCGCGGCATTTTCGATCGGTCGGAGGTGGAAAGATTGGTTGGCCGCGCTTTTGGGAAGAAGAAGGACATCTGGAGGGTCTGGTCACTGGTGACCTTCGAGATGTGGTGCCAGATGTTCGTCGACGGGGAAGGAGCCCAGCTTCATTCTGAAAGCCTACAATGAGAGTTCTCAATGAGAGTTCTTCTCATCTACCCCAACATTGAGCAAAATGCCGCTCTGCCCCAAGTGGGCCTGAGCCAGCTGTCGGCCTGCCTCAAGGCAGCCGGTCACGAGGTTGATCTGATCGATTTTACGTACCTTGATCTCGAAAAGGCCGCTGACATAATCACCGCCAGGCTGGCAATGTTTCAGCCAGGGTTGACCGGAATCTCGATTCGCTCATTTGAATGGGACTTTGTCCGGATGGCCGTGTTGCCTGCTTTGGACGGTTTCGGAGCCCCCCTGGTGGTGGGCGGCCCTCATCCCACCGCCGTCCCCGATGAGGTGATGGAAGAGCCATCCATTGATTTTCTCGTCAGGGGAGAGGGAGAGGAAGCCCTGGTGGAGCTGGCGGAGGCGCTGGAAACAGGAGGGGAGACAACCGCGATCGGGGGCGTTTGGAGCCGCACTCCGGCAGGGATCAACAAGAGCGACGTACGCATGCTCAACCAGGATCTCGACTCGCTGCCGCTCCCCGACTGGGACATCTGGGATCGCCGCCATTTTATCGATTCGCACTCCCGGATCTTTGCGGGCGATGTCCGCCGTATCGGCGCCCTGGAGACGAGCCGGGGTTGCCCGTACGCCTGTCCCTACTGCATCAGCCCGACCCTGCACCGGCTTTACAAGGGAAAAGGCAAATATCATCGGGAAAAGTCAGTCGGCCGCATCATCGCGGAGGTGCTTGACAAAAAGGAACGTTTTGGCCTCGATTATGTCAATTTCATCGATGAGACCTTTCTGCTCCGCGACTCCCGCATCGAGGAATTCTGCGATCGCTGGACCCGGGAGGTCAACTTGCCATTCCGTTTCACTACGCGCCCGGAAACCGTGACGGAGGAGCGCATCAGCATGGTGGCCGCGGCGGGAGCCAATGTCATCGGACTTGGCATCGAGTCGGGTGACCCGGCCTACCGCCGGGAGCACCTCAACCGGAATTATTCACAGGAGCAGGTTCGCGACGCGGTAGATATTATTAAACGGCACAATATCAAACTTTTCGGGTTTTTTGTCATGGGCATGCCTTTCGAGACCAGGGGCAGCATCGGCAAGACGCTGGACCTGATCCAGGAACTGCGGGAGCTGGGGCTGGATCATTACATGCTCACGCTCTGCTATCCGTTCAAGGGGACGCCGTTTTATAACGTTGCGCTGCGGGAAGGAATGATGGCGGTGGACCAAACCGAAGCCCCCAATTGCTGGGAGGATACGCCTCTGTCACTGCCCGGCCTGCCCCGGGAGCAACTGGTGCGGCTGCGTGGACTGGTGAGCTATTTCGGCCGCAAGCATCCACGCTGGCGGCCGCTGATGGATATCTGTGAGCGCAATACCCCCGCGTACTATGCCTGGAAAGCGTACCGGAAGATAGAGCGTAAGGCGAGGCCGAGCGACATCCTGTAAAACAAGTTTCAGGTTGCGAGTTTCCGGTTTCTGGTTAACCCACACTACTGGGAACTAGAAACTTGAAACCAGAAACTGGAAACTGTTCTGGAGACTGGCAAGTGTCAAACAGTAAAAAGGTGGTATTGTTTTTCCCCGACCCCGTCCGCGGTAACGACAAGGCGCCGGCGGCGGCGTCGCCCGGCTTTCCCATGGCGATCCTGGCCCTGGCGGGGCCGCTGAGGGAAGCAGGCTACGAGCCGGTGCTTATCTACGAAGGCATCGAGGATGACTTGGAAGCCCGCCTCCGGGAAGCCTGTGAAGGCGCCATCTGTCTCGGAATCAGCAGCATGACCGGAAATCAGCTCAGGGGCGCCATCGAGTACGGCCGGTTTGTCCGCCGTGCCTTCCCGGAGCTGCCGATCATCTGGGGCGGCTACCATCCTTCGATCATGCCGGAGCAGACGCTGGCAGAACCGTATGTGGACGCGGTTGTGCGCGGCCAGGGCGAGATTACGTTCCTGGAAACAGTGATGCGGCTGGAGACAGGAAATGATCTCGCGGGGGTGCTGGGGGTCCTCTACCGGGATGCTGCCGGCAAGGTGGTTACCAACCCGCCCCGGCCGCCGGCGCTTCTGTCAGAAATGCCCCCGTTTCCTTACGAGCTGCTTGATATCGAAAAGATCATCGTGCGCAACAGCCCCGGCTTTCGGTCCCTGCAATATCTCTCCAGCACCGGTTGTCCGTTTAACTGCGGTTTCTGCGCCGAGCCGCTGGTGAACAAGCGCAAATGGCTGGGGCGCTCGCCGGAGCAGGTGGTTGGCGAGGTCACCGCCCTGGTTGCCAAATACAGGCTCGACCACATCACCTTTATCGACCCGAATTTTTTTGTCAGCCTCCGGCGGTCCCGGGAGATACTTCAGGGAATGCTTGACGCGGGTCTCGATATCAAATGGAGCGCGGTTGCCCGTGTTGATCAAGTACTTAAATTCGATGATAAATTGTGGAAGCTGATCCGCGATAGCGGCTGCCGCTCGCTCGGTGTCGGTGCCGAATCCGGTTCCCCGGAAATCCTCTCGATGATCGACAAGCGCATCACCGTGGACGAGATCTACGAATGCTCGCGGCGGATGAGAGATAACGGCATTGGCGGCATCTTCAGTTTCATGGTGGGATTCCCGGTGGACAGGCAGTCGCGCCGCCAGGAAATGATGCGGACGGTGACAGCCGCCAAGAAGGTCAAGTCTATCTTCGCCGAGATCAAGACTCCGATCTGCTACTACGCGCCATATCCCGGATCGCCGCTGTTTCCGCATGCCCTCGGGAAAGGGTTTGACGCGCCCGCCACCCTGGAGGCCTGGTCTGATTTCGGCTTTACCAATGTGAACACGCCCTGGGTTTCTGAGGCGGAAAAGGATTTCATCGAAAGATGCAGCACTTTTTACTTTCCCATCGCTTATCCCGATCAGAGAGTGCTGAGCAACCTTGGTTCGGGCTTTATGCGGCTGCCATTTACAGCGCTGCAGGCGATCGCCGCGGCCCGGGTAGCCCGGGACAATTACAGCCTGCCGGTGGAATGGCGCCTGGCAAAGCTGGCGGCGCGCCTGATGGGAAACTCGGACCCATTCCTAATCTCCCAGTTTTATAGCTAAAAGCAGAAACTTGCGCCGGATATCTGATTGCGGATAAATCAAATCCGTAGCCGCACCGGAAAGGAAACACATTGTTTTTTCAGAATGAGTGTTGTGGAGTAAAGATTTTGCGCCGTTTCTTTTTCCCTTTATTCAGCATCCACATCAAGCATCCAAAAATACCAGCACCCGTTTTCATGTTTGAACCATCCAGCCTCGGAGGTATAAATAGGAAGCTTTTCTAACGAGGCGCTCTGCCTCATGATGCACTTTGGGAAACGGAACGCAAAGGGAGAAAGCATGGCAGCAGCCAGGAGATTGCCTTTTGAGATTGCCCAGTATCGGTGGCGTTATCACTGGTTCCGCAAGAAGAGCATAACGCCTACAGGGCCTTTTTATATCAACGTGGAGCCCACCAGTTATTGCAATATTCGCTGCAAGCTTTGTTCCTATGATTATTCGCGAAAGCCGGGCTACATGGATGTGGGCCTGTACGAGAAGATTATCGACGAGGCGGCTTCGCTGAACATTCATGAAGTGGCGCATTTCCTTGCCGGCGAGCCGCTGCTGCACCCCGATCTTCCTTACATGATTGAATACGCCACCGTTTCCGGAATGGAATCGCGGCTGCACACCAACGGCATGTTGCTCACGGAAGAGAAATCGCATCAACTTCTCGACGCCGGCCTTGCCTTTCTCGGCGTTAGCTTTGACGGCGATGATGCTGAGACTTATAACGTGATGCGTAAGGGTTCAGACTTTGATCAGGTAGTAGAAAATATCCGTACATTTCTCAAGTTAAAGGGAGAGCGCGGCAAAACCAGTCCGAATGTGACGCTCAAGGTTGTGAAGAAGGAAGGACAATCCGGAAACGGCAGTGGTAACGGCGGCGACCTCATGGTTGGCAATGAATTTCGCCGCCTGTTTGCCGGTTTGCCGCTGGACCGGATCAAGGTAATTCATCCGCACTCCTGGCGCGGCGAGGTCCAGAGCGAAGTTCCCCTGGTGACAACCGGCAACTATTACTATCCTTGCATGGTGCTGTGGGGCACGATGAGCATCGGCTGGGACGGCCGCGTCGTTGGCTGCGCCGCTGATTTAAATGGCCACGACATTATCGGAGACCTCAACCAGGAATCGATCATGGACATCTGGAATAGCGACATTCTGCGCCATTACCGGGAAATGCACCGCAACGGCCGCTATCAGGAGCTGGATCTGTGCCATGACTGCAACTTTGTCTGGCGAGGGAAGAACCCTCACGTCGCCTTCCTGATGTCAAAACTTTTTCCCAAATCTGTGAAAAGCGCCGGTAAAGCGGTACTGTCCGGCACGCGCCTGGTAGGCAAGGACGTCCGGACGCGGTCTTTCACCTGAGATATCTCTGACTTCGCCACTCCGCGGCGCCTGCTTCGTTTCGTCAATCCTCTTTTTAGAGCAGCTCAAACAAGCGGCCAGAGCGCCCTTCTTCCTCCCGCAGGCGAAAGCGTCCTTGCTCAGGCTTCTTTGGTTCCAAACACAAATCAACACGCTCGGCCAAGTGTATAATATCCTGACAGACAGTACCGATCGATTATTTAGCGCACAATATAGCAAATGGCTCGTTGCATAGATTGAAAAAAATGCATGCAAATGAGAGTTTGAAGCAGCGGCTGACGGTATCCGGGGTTCTGGTTGAGTCGCCGGGAATGACGGCAATCATCCTGACAGTGATTCTGGTCGGCACATTCCTGAGATTTTTTCGGCTTGGCTTCGAGAGCCTGAATTATGACGAACTGGCCAGCATCTGGACCAGCAAGCTTCAACTCAGCCAGATAATCCCCCAGGCGATCGCGGCCGGGCATCCGCCGGTTTTTAATCTGATAACACATTTTTGGCCTATGCCGGCGGCGAAGGAATTTTTCGCACGGGCCCCGTCCGCGTTCTTTGGGATCCTGATTATCCCTCTTGCTTACCTTACTGGGAAAGAGCTTCGTGATCCCGTCACGGGCCTCTGGGCGGCGGCTTTCCTGGGGGTCAGCCCCTTGATGATTTGGTATTCACGTGATGCTACTTACTATTCCTGGCTGACATTTATCTCATTGCTGTCTTTTTATTTTCTGATCAGGAGTAGCAGGAGAGGCAGATTAATCAACTGGAGTATGTATGTATTCAGCGCCCTGCTTGTCATTTTTTCATATTTTCTTGCATTTATCCTGATTATTGCCGGGGCGCTTGTTTTTTGGATTATCAGAGGCGCAATCGCCGACCGCCTGCGGCACTGGGTGCTGAGCAACGCTTTTCTCGGATTTGTTCTGGTTATTTTTTTCTTTGCCAGCCGCTCGGCCACCGTGGAACGAGCGGGTTTATCGCTTCCTTCCATGTTGCCATTATTAAAAAACGCCATCAACTGGCCGGTAGTTTTTATGCAGGGTTACGCCAACCAGAATATTGGCGGTGGCGTCCTGGGCCCCGTTGTCTCCCAGCGCGAAGGGTTAATTACGGTTACTGTAGTCGCTGCCATCGCGGTCCTTCTGGCTGTTTCCAGATCCGTACGGATGAAGTTTTTTTCACGAGAAACCCTGGCCACGTTGGTTTACCTGGTCATACTTGTGCTCTTGCCGATAGCGGTTCAGCTTGCTGCCCCGGGCGCCGCTTTCGCCACGCGTTACTATGTGTGGGCCGCACCGGCTTTCGCGATATTTCTCGGCCTGATACTTGCAAAAGTTCCGGGCAGACTGGCGATTCCGGCCGGTTTGATATTGCTTGCCATCATGCTTTTTTATACGGGAAATGAAATCAGGGTTCGCCGGAATGAAGACTGGCGGGGGATCATGTCGATTATCAATACTGACAGCGAGCCCGGGGATAAAATAATGTGTTTTCCGGAGGAGCATTGCCTGGTCGCCGCCGATTTTTATCGGTCGGCCGATCTGCCGATATTCGGCGGTTACATCGGGGGGAAAACATATATTTATTTTCGGCCCTGGCACGGCTTTAACGGTGAAGAGCCGACTCCTTTGTCGGGAAGCAGCCTCGCGGATAAAATTAAAAACGATTTGGCAGGCGCGGGAACTATCTGGCTGATCACCGGCGACGGATCCCTGGGAAACTATCCGGCTTCGGGGCAAGCTAACGCAATCATGGAAAAATATTGGCAGAAAGACGGATATTGGAATTTCCCTCCCCTTGAATTGGTGAAATTTTCCGACCGCCGGATAAAAAGATAGCGGAGCTCACATCTCTCCGGTTTTTTTGTGTAAAATTGAATGAGGATAACTGGCGAATTTAGTTATAGATGGATGATCATCCAATTCGCTCAGGACACTGTCATCCCGAAGAGCGCTTGGGCGAAAGGATCTGGTTTCCGCTAAAGACAGATTTCTGGCGATGCTCAAGAATGACAATTTTGGCATGCGCCCGAGCGGATGGGGTTATCAGTTACAGGTTTACCAGTCATCCATTTCACCCAGGTTTTTTCTGAAGTTATTCGACTACCCGCGGCGTTGAATGGGCATCGAAAAAGGTTCGCACTTTGCTTGATCTGATTGGCAGGACGACGCAGTTGACAAGGGCCTCTCTTTGAGCGGCATCGCTGGCATCCTCAAAACCGCCGGTAAACCGGTCGCCCGTGAAGAACTGAGCCGCCTGCATGCTCCCATCGCGCACCGCGGACCAGACGGCGAGGCTGAGGTTATCAAGGGCTCGGTCGGCCTCGCGCATCGCTTCCTGAAGATTCCCTCGGCCGTATCAGTGCCGCAGCCGCTAGTCAGCGAAGACGGCGGCGTCACCCTTGTCTGCGACGGCCGGGTTTACAATCATTCCCAGTTGCGGTCTCAACTGGAAGCAAAGGGGCATCGTTTCAGCGGGCCCGGCGATATCGAGGTGCTCGTTCACCTGTATGAAGAGGAAGGCGAGCGGTTTCTTGATCAGGTAAACGGGATGTTCGGCTTTGCTCTCTGGGATCAGCGCCAGCAGCGGCTGCTGCTGGGCCGTGACCGGATTGGCATGAAACCCCTGTATTACACCCGCACCGGAGACCGCCTGCTGTTTGGCTCGGAAATAAAAGCCGTTCTGGCTGACCCCACGGTTGAACGAAAAGTAAACTTCCGGGCGATGAGCGACTTCTTCGGCCTCTCTTATATTTTTGATGGTGAGACTATCTTTGATGGTGTAATGGCGTTGCCGCCCGGGTGTCTGCTGATAGCCAGCGACGATGGCAGGCAGCGCCTGGAGCGTTACTGGGATATGGAGTTTGCGCCGGATCATCCATGGGACGAGTCCCAGCTCGCGGAGCAGGGGCTGGCCATCCTCAAGGATGCCGTGGAGCTGGAAGCGGCCGATGTCAAGCCACTGGGCATCCACCTGAGCGGCGGCATCGATTCCAGCTTCATCACCTCTCTGGCGGCCGAGATGGACCGCGAGCGCCTGATCACCCTCTCGGCCGGCTTCCGCGAGCAGGATTATGACGAGCGCAATTACGCGCTGATGGCGGCGAAAAAGGCCGGTGTGGTCCACGAGATGGTCGAGATCTACCCGGATCCGGAAACCTTTACGGACACGATGAAAACGGTGATCTGGCACGTGGATGAGCCTACCGTCAGCCCCGGCATCCATTCCTTTTACATCCTCAACGAGTTCACCGCCCGCTTTGTGAAGGTCATCCTCGGCGGCCAGGGATCCAACGAGCTGCTGGCCGGCTACAATCGCTACATCATGTCGCAGCTGGCCGACCACTTTGCCGAAGCCCTGCGGCGTCTGCGGCTGGCAGCGGCAATCACCGAGCTGCGGGAGATGAAAGATTTTTACGGCCTCAAGCCGCTGAAGCGGCTGTTCCTGGAGGTGGGCAAATCCTCCGGCCAGCGGGCGCTTAGAGTGGCCAGCACGTTCGCGCCGCATGAGAAGGATAAGCTCTTCTCCGAGACGCTGAAACGGGAGTTGGGTGGTTATACCACAGAAGAACATTATCTCAATGGATTTGCCGGAGCGCCGGCGGCAACCACGATTGACCGGATGATGTATCTGGACATGAAGAACATGATGCCCAACATGCTGCGCATTCTGGATCGCACCAGTTCGGCGTTTGGCATCGAAGCGCGGACGCCGTTCCTCGACCATCGCTTTGTCGAGTTCGCCTGCAGCCTCTCCGACGACGCCGTGCTCAAGGGTACGGAATCGAAGTACATTCTTAAGAAGATGGGGGAGGGCATCCTCAAGCACAAGACCATCTACCGCGACAAATCCGGTTTTGCGGCGCCGGTGACGCCATGGCTGCAGGGACATCTACAGCGTGAGGCGCGGGAGATCCTGCTGTCAGGGCGGGCGCTCAGCCGCGGTTATTTCGACGTGCCGGCGCTAAAGTCATTCATCGAGCGCCACGAGCAGACCGGCAAGGGCGTGTGGCAGGTGTGGATGCTGCTCATCTTCGAGCTGTGGCACCGGAGCTTCATCGACTGATTCTCTCACGGCCGCGGGCAATTTTCCCGGGACAACGATGGCGTTGCGACGGCCGGATTCGGCAACGGTTTTTTGGTACGCTTAAATAGGTGGAATCAAACCCGTTAGGCGGTTAAGAGAAATGGCAAGACTTGGCAGGACAAATCTCGAGGTTTCCCGGCTCGGACTGGGAGGCATCCCCTTGATGAATCTGGACTTTGCGGCCGCTCGGTCGGTAATCGACGCTTCTCTGGCGGGAGGCATTAATATCGCCGACACCGCAGTGGGATACGGGGACAGCGAGCAGAAACTGGCCCATTTCCTGAAGCATAATCGCGAAAATACAATTATGGCTACCAAATCGCCAGGTCAAAGCGCCCGCGAGATGGCCGCCGCCATCGATCTAAGCCTGGCACGCCTGCAGACGGATTATATTGATATCTATCAGTTTCATGGTCTTAAATCTGTTGAGGCCCTGGGAAAAATAATGGCTCCCGGGGGCGCTTTGGAGGCGCTTAAGGATGCCCAGACGGCTGGAAAAATCAGGTTTATCGGCGTCACCGGGCACAGATCGTCAGCCCTGGTCGCGGCCATCAAGACAGGCGAGTTTGATACTTTGATGGCGCCGATTAATGTGGTTGACCGCGAGTCAGAGGAAGAACTTTTGCCCCTGGCGCGACGGATGGACATCGGCATTCTCGCCATGAAGCCCGTTTGCGGCGGCACTCTGGACGATCCGGCGCTGGGCATTCGCTTTTGCCTGAACGCCACCACTGATACGGTGTTGGTGGGGATGAAAAGCGTGGCGGAGGTAGAAACCAACCTTGCCACCGCCGGAAGTTTTCAGGCCTTAAGCGAAGCAGAGCTGGATGAGCTGCTGGCCAACGCCAGGCAGCTGGGAAACACCTTCTGCCGCCGCTGCGAATATTGCCAGCCCTGCCCCGAGGGAGTAAATATTCCCAAAATACTATGGTTGGCAAACTATCATCGCCGTTATGCCGAGCGTGACCCCTGGACCGAGTCCGAATACAGCGCTCTGGAGGTTACCGCCTCCGGCTGTGAGGAGTGCGGCGAATGCGAAGAAAAATGTCCGTATGATCTGCCCATTCGCGAAATGCTGAAAAATGCAGACCGGGAACTGATTCCGACGAAGAAGGTCATCGCTCGCCGCGGGATTAAACGGGTGGCAAAAAAAATACTGCCCAACCACAAGACTGACATCTAGAGAATCCGTTTTGTCAAGTTTTCTGACAGTATTCCGGAACTCCGGTTATCTTGTTGGCTTTAAAATCCTCTCGCGCATTCTTTCCGTTGTTTTTCTGATTTATGCGGCGTCGCACCTGGGCCCTGAGCTTTTCGGGGCCCTGTCTTTCGTGCTGGTGACGGTGGAGCTGCTGAACAGCCTGGGAGACCTGGGCATCACCCGCTACGGCGCCCGGGAGCTGGTGCGGTACTGGGACAATAAGGAGGTCTGGGCGGGCAAGATCATGGCCATTCAGGTCCTGACCTCCGTACCTTTCGTCGTCGTGGCGACGGCGCTGGTGTTTTACTATCATCCCTCCTACCCCAAGCTGCAATTGTTGCTGATCGGCATCGCGGCCTTTTTTCTCTTTAGTCTCATCAGCACGACCGAGTCTGTTTTTACCGCCAGCCAGAAGTTTTTTTATTCCGCCTTTTTCACATTCATAGGCCGCTTCACATATCTGGTGATCGGCATAAGCGTGCTGGCGGCCGGCGGCTCCGTGGTGCTGGTGATGTGGGCATACCTGATCGGGGTGATTGTCGAGGTTTCACTGCGTTTATTGCTTGTTTCATCTAAAATTACCGGTTTTTCTTTTCATTTTCCCGTCAAGGATTTATGGCGGATGCTGGTTGCCACCTTTCCTTTCGCCTTAGTCGCAATTTCAGTAGTGTTTGGATACCGGATCAACCTGATGATTCTTGAGTTCTTCAAGGGAGATGTCGCCACCGGCATCTTTAATATCGCTTTTACTCTGTATATGCCATTTACCTTTATCGCAATCATTTTATCCACTACCACTTTCCCGATCTTTGTCGAGCTTTGCCGTAAGGACAAGGTCACCGGCAAAAAAGTCCTCTGGCAATGGTACCGCCTGTTTGCACTGACCGGCATACCCGCCGCCGTAGCGGTGACGCTGGCAGCGGATTCAGTATTGAAAATATTGCCGGCGAGTTATCACGGGAGTTCAACGATGTTGATCATCCTGGTCTGGTCGGTGCCATTCATGTTATTCATTCGCCTGGACCTCAACATCCTGCAAGCAATTGACAAGATGCGCGCCGTTGTCAATGGAACGGTGCTCGGGGCGATTGTCACAACCGCCTTTAGTTTCATCCTTATTCCTTTTTACGGCGGCGTGGGCGCCGCCATAGCTGCGGTAATACCGTATGTCATCCAGGCATTTTATTATCAATGGGTGGTCAACAAGAGGTTCACGCACCAGTTTGCGTTTCCGTTGCTGCTCAGACCTGTGCTGGGCGGCTTGGCGATGGCGGCATTGGGCTTGATCCTGTTTTCCCTTAACGTCTGGCTGGCTGTCGCGACAGGTTTTCTGGCATACCTGGCCGTTATTCTCGCAACCGGCGCGCTGAGGATGTCAGAAATCAAGGCCATGGCGAGAGGCTGAAATGTTGCGATTAATGGCAGACATCATCAGAATGGCAACCTGATTATGGCAATGAACGCTCCATACCTGCCTCTTCTTAGTGTAAAATTAAACCTGTATACAGACAGGAGAATCTCTTTGACAATCTTCTTATCGCCTTAATTATCATGGTGCGGCTGTCAAAAAAATGGGCCACTTACCGTTGCAGTTACCACTGGTTCCGGAGAACTGAAGCGCCTCCAACCGGTCCCATCGGTCTTAACGTGGAACCTACAAATGCCTGCAATTTGAAATGTTATACCTGCAGCCTGGACGGTTCTCGCAAACGGGGCGTGATGGATTTGGATCTCTTCCGCAAGATCATCGACCAGGCCCCCGAATCCGGCGTACACGAAATCTTTCTTTTCGAGGCGGGCGAGCCCTTGCTTCACAAGGATCTTCCCTACATGGTGGAATATGTGGTTTCCAAGGGTCTGGTTTCGTGGGTGGTGACCAATGGCACCCTGCTGACCAGGGAAAAATCACAAGCTTTGCTTGATGCCGGATTGGACAATATGTGGGTAAGCTTCGATGGCGACAACAAGGAAGATTATGAAAAGATGCGCGTCGGAGCCAACTACGAAGAAGTAATTGATAACATCAAGACTTTTCTTCAGCTCAAAAAAGAGCGCGGCTCAAACAAACCGTTTATTTCCCTGCAGATGTTGAAGCTGCTGGAAAACCCCAACCAGGAAATTGATCCGAAATTTATCGCCCAGTTTGACGGTTTGCCATTGGATGATATTTCCGCCCGAAACCCTCATGACTGGCGGGGTGAGAGGGGAGTTATTCGCCAGGAAGAATGGGGCAAGGCTTATTACCCCTGTCAGGTCTTCTGGTCGGCCATGAGTATTGCCTGGGATGGACGGGTATTGGGCTGCAGCGCCGACCTGAACGGCAAACAGATCTTTGGCGATCTGAACCACCAGACGATAATGGAAGTTTGGAACGGCGAGGAAATGAGGCGGCACCGGCGGCTTTTAAAACAAAAGCGCTATCGCGAGCTGGATCTGTGCGCGAGCTGTCATGCGAACTGGTATGAGGGGCATCCGCGCTTGTTTGTCCTTTCCACCATGCCTCCGCTCAAGCAGGTAAAACCGTGGGTCAGGAAAATTTTCCCCAAGAAGAATAAAACGCAGCCGGCCTTCGGGATCGATTCGAAAACAAAGTAATCCATGGCAAAAATCGGAAAAACTGATCTGGATGCTTTCCGTCTGGGCCTGGGCGGCATTCCCTTCATGAATCTTTCCTTTCATCAGGCGCGTGAGGTTATCAGCGCCGCGGCCGCCGGCGGCATAAATCTTGCCGATACAGCCGAAGGTTACGGAGACAGTGAGGAAAAGCTGGCATTTGCCCTGAAACCGAAGCGGGACCAGTTCATCATCGCAACAAAATCTCCCACCACCGATGGCAAGGTGATGAGAAAGGCGATTGATCAGAGCCTGTTCCGGTTCGGCACTGATTATATTGACATATATCAGATTCAGACCCTGATTTCGCTGCCCGACGTGCTGGCGCCCGGCGGCGCCCTGGAAGCGCTTCAGGACGCGAAGCGGGCGGGAAAGATCCGCTACATCGGCGTAACCGGGCACCGCGCCTCCGTTCTCGTGGAAGCGATCAGGACGGGCAACTTTGACACGGTGCAGGCGCCGATCAATATCGTTGATCGCGAGTCCGAACAGGAATTGTTGCCCCTGGCGAAACAGCTTGGTTTGGGAATTCTGGGGATGAAGCCGATCTGCGGCGGCACTCTCGATAATCCCGCTCTAGGGCTTAAATTCTGTCTTAATTCAGTCGCCGACGTCATTTTCTGCGGTATGAAAAGTGTGGCGGAGGTCGAGGAAAATCTGGCGATAGTGAATTCCTTCAGGCCGCTAACGGCGCTTGAAGAGGACGAGTTACTGGCTGAGGCCAGCCAGCTGGGGAAGCAATTTTGCCGCCGTTGCGAGTATTGCTTACCCTGCCCGGAGGGACTTGCTATTCCCAAAATATTATGGCTGGCCAATTACAAACATCGTTATCCGGAGCGGGAAATCTGGACCGAGGATGAATACCGCTACCTGGATAAACTCGCTACCGATTGCCAGGAGTGCGGCGAGTGTGAAGAAAAATGTCCATACGATCTTCCCATTCGGCAGATGCTCAAGGAAGCGCACGACGAGCTGTCTCCCACGCCTAAGCAGGTGGCGAAGCGAAGGCTCGGCAAGGTCATCAGGCGCATCAGAGGCTAAGGTGGAAAAGCCGGACGCTGTCAGTGGCGGTGACGTGAAGCGGCC
>JACWAM010000073.1 GCA_014874265.1 Thermoleophilia bacterium
AACAGGTGGCCGCTTTACTCCGAAATGGGTGGCCGGATTAATCCGAAATCAGTGGCCGGGATGGGGCGAAATACGCATGGAAAAAGCAGATTCTTCGGCCCGATGCTTCGTATCGGTTACCCGGCATCATCAAATAACATGAAAAAGTTTATCAGTAAAAAGGCCGGACCGCACCGGCGCCGGGACGGTAGATTTTCGCCCCTTCTGGCTCTTATCCAAACAACCGGAACATCTGGTTGGCAAGGCCGCCGACCAGGACGGCGAGGCCGATGGTAAAGCCGGAGATGAGCGCCGTGCGCGACCATCCCAACTCCTTGCCCAGCGCCGTGATCGTGGCCACGCAGGGGATGTAGATCGCGGTCACCAGCGCAAAGACAAACAGCTGCGAATTGGTCATGATGAGGTTGAGGTTATGTTCAACCCCTTTGGAGGCCCCCATGCCAATCGCCAGGAGGACCAGCATCTGCAGCGTCAACTCTTTGCGAAGGATGCCCATCACCAGCGCCAGCCCGGCCACCGCCGGCAGGCCCATCCAGCCCTCCATTACCGGCGATAGCGGCCGGACCAGGTCGAACAGGTAACCGCTCGCATACAGGGCGCCGAGCGCCAGGCTGCCAATGATCAGGATCGGCGCCGCCATTAAGACAAATCCTTTGAAGCGAAACCAGGTCTTTTTGACCACTGTTTTAAAATGCGGCCTGCGGAAGGAGAACATCTCCATCACCAGCCCCGTGGACTTGCCCGGCATGATCCGGTTAAGTCCAAGCCCGGCCAGCACCCACAGCGCCAGGACAATGGCATAGAGCCCGAGCGCCGCCTCCCAGCCGGAATAAAAGGCAACGGCGCCAAAGATGACCGCCGTGCGGGCGCTGCAGGGAACCATCACAATCAGCATCCCCGCGATCACCCGCTCCCGTAGTGTCGTCAGCACGCGCGTGCCCATGATCGCCGGCACGTTGCAGCCGGCGCCGGCGACGATCGGGATCATGGCGCGCCCGTGGAGGCCAAACCGGTGCATCACCGCGTCGGTGAGAAACGCCACCGAGTTGAGGTAGCCGCTGTCCTCCAGAAACGCCAGCACGAAGTAAAAGACAAGGACAAACGGAACGCCAACGGTAAGCGCCGCCTCGAAGCCGTCCGGAATCCACAGAAGTGACTGGCTGACGGCGTTCTTGCCGATGAGGGCGAAGAGGCCGCTCTGGACCGGCGGCAGCACGTAGCCTTCCCAGGCGTTGCTGAGCAGATCGGCGAGGCCGTTGCCGGCAAAGTACATCAGAACGAAGATAATGCCAAGCACCCCCAGCAGGATAGGGACGCCGGTGACCGGTCCGGTAGTGTAGCGCCACAGGCGCTCGCCCCAGCTGATCTGCCGATCAGTCTCGGCCGTCTCCACCTGGGAAGCGATAATGCCCGCCAGTCCATGCCGCTCGCCGGCGATGCGGATCGACGCCGGCTGGCCGTGCTCGGCCTCAATCTGCCCGCGCAGCCCGGCCGCCAGCTCCAGGATCGGCTCCCAGCCCGGGATCGCCTTCGTCAGCTCGATATACTCCCGGTCGTTTTCCAGCAGCAGGAGCGCCATGGCGCGGTAGGGCAGATCATGGGGATCGTTGAGCCCGGCGGCGGCGATGGCGTCGGTCAACTCCTGGACCCGCCGCTCCACATCCTGGCCAAAGCGGGTGTCCGGGGGCTCCGGCCGCCGGCCGCTGCCGGCGGCGCGGACAGCGGCGGCGATCAGCTCTTTGAGCCCCTCGCCGCGGTTTGCCACCGTCGGCACCACCGGCGCGTCCAGAAGGCGGGAAAGTTTCTTGACGTCAATGTCGCGCCCTTCCCTCTTGGCCACGTCGTAGACATTTAGGGCAACAACCACGGGATAGCCGAGTTCCATGAACTGCAGCGCCAGGTAAAGGTTGCGGGCGAGGTTGGTGGCGTCCAGAACGATGACCACGACGTCGGGATTTCCCTCAAGCACACCCGTGCGGGCCACCCATTGATCCTCAGAGACAGCGCCTAGCGCGTAGGTTCCCGGCAGGTCGAAGATGCCGATCCGGGTGCCGTTCAGGGCGGTGGTGGCCACATGCACATCAACTGAGGTGCCGGGATAGTTGGCGGTCTCGACCCCCATGCCCGTGAGGCTGTTAAAGATGCTCGACTTGCCCACGTTGGGGTTTCCCGCCAGAGCGATGGTTACATCCGTATCCTCACGAAGCTTGTTAAAAGTGTTATGACAGGACAGTGACACTATTTAACCTTTGGTTCAAAATTCAAAGTTTCCAGGTCAAAGTTTCCAGCAATGGGCATTGTATATGCAGTGGCGATTGACAAACTATGGCGATTGCTGAAATTAAAAACCGCCGGCATGTTTTTTAACGTTGAACCTTGAATCTGTAACTTTGAACTTCATTTTCCTTTCACCATAATCTTGGAGGCCACTTCCTGGCCGAGGGCGTACTGGCTGCCGGCCACCCGGACCAGCATCGGCCCCTTGAAGGGAGCGATCTCCTTTACCCGAATGCGGGCGTCGGGGAACAGCCCCAGCGTCGCCAGATATTGCAAGAGCTTCGGCTCTTCCTCGGCGACGCGCTCGATGATGCCCTCGTCGCCGACGCAGAGGCTGGAAAGAGGGACGGCTTCCCTCTCCCTTTTTCGAGCGTCTTTGGTCCCTGGAATCGGAAAGCCGTGCGGGCAGGTGTCCGGATGGCCGAGGATATCCGCGAGCTTCTCCTCCACCTGAGGGCTCATCGCGTGCTCCAGCTTGCAGGCCTCTTCGTGCACCTCGTCCCAGTCAAGGCCGAGAACATCGGTGAGGAACCGCTCCCAGAGCCGGTGGCGCCGCACCAGGGTCTCGGCGGCATGCTGCCCTTGCCTGGTCAAGCGGACACCATGACGGCGGCTCATCTGCACCAGCCCGTTCTCGGTCAGCCGGCGCAGCATGTCGGCCACCGTCGGCGGCGAGACCTTCATTCTCTCCGCCAGCCGGGCGGCGATCACGGGCCCCTCGAGGGACATTTTGTAGATCGCTTCCAGATATTCTTCTACGGCCTGTGTAATCACTTTGGGCATATCAAACCCTCCGATAACCTTAAATGCGTCACCTAAGATTTATTAGACTAGACTTATTTTACATTGGTGGGATGGCTATTACAAGAAAATGTTTCAGGTTCCAGGTTTCCCAAATTGTTACCTCTCCGTCTGTCGCCATCTCTTGCTTGATAAACAAGACAGGCAGTAAAATTTGGGAGCTGCTGGCGCACAGATAGACGAGGCAGCCAACGAGAATAAAACCCCAATTAATTTTTTCTCTCTGGTTACGGAAACTGATCGTGGGTTATGATAAATATTGCCGCATCGGAATCTTCGGAATCATTGCTTGTATCATGCGCAGCCGGAACTTTGAAACTTTGAACCTGGAACTTTGAACTATGATTTTGCCTGACTACCATATTCATACGCCGTTTTGCGGACATGCCACCGGCGATATGGAGGAGTATGTGACAACGGCCCGGAAGCTGGGGATGCCGGAGATGGGATTCGCCGACCATCTGCCGCTGTTTCATATCGATGACCAGACCCTGGCGATGAGCCATGAGGATCTGCCGCGGTATGTGGACCGCGTCCAGGAACTGAGGGAAGCCAACCCGGGATTTACCATCCGGCTGGGCATCGAGGCCGACTACATCGTTCAGCATCTGGAAGACATAGCCCGGGACCTGGCCCTTTACCCGTTTGATTACGTCTATGGCTCGGTGCATTTCATTGGCGACTGGGGCATCGACCAGTCCCGCTTTAAATTCGAGTTCGAGCGCCGCGACATCGACGAGGTCTACCAGATCTACTTCGAGCATGTGATGGCGGCGGCGCGCACGGGCCTGTTTGATGTCATGACCCATCTTGACGTGGTCAAGAAATACGGCCACCGCCCCACAGCCGATATCAGTAACCTCTACCATGAGGTCGGCGAGGCGCTGTCAAAAAGCAACGTCGCCATCGAGCTGAACTCTTCGGGTTTGCGTAAACCGGTGGCGGAGATCTATCCAAGCCTGGAACTGCTCAAGATTATGCGGTCGCACGGCGTGCCGATCGTCTTTGGCTCAGACGCCCACAAGCCTTCCCAAGTTGGTAAGGATTTTGACAAACTGCGGGGGCATGCTCGCGCCGCCGGATATGAGGATTACGTCGGCTTCCAGGGCCGGGAGCGGGTGCCAAGGCCGCTCTAATGAAGACTTTGCCTTTAATCTATAATCCCGCCGCCGGCGGCTCCGGCGAGCGCCGGGCACGGCGCGCTGTCCGCGCCCTGGAAGGTCTCGGCTGTCTGGTCGAGGCGCTCCCTACCTCCGGCACGGGCTCCGCCGCCAGCCTGGCGCGGCGGGCAGCCAGGCAGGGTGCGCCCCGGCTGCTGGTGGCCGGCGGTGACGGCACCATTAACGAGGTGGCCAACGGCATCGCCGGCAGCAGCACTGAGCTGGGAATCATTCCAACAGGAACCGCCAATGTGCTCGCCATCGAGCTGGGATTGCCGCTGAAAATTAGCAATGCCTGCCGTCTTGCCTGTCAAGGCGGCAGCACCAGCGTTGATCTTGGCCTTGCCGGCGACCGTTATTTCACTTTGATGGCCGGAGTCGGTTTTGACGCTTTTGTCATCAAGAATGTCAACCCGATCCTGAAGAAGTCAATCCGCCGGGCGGCCTTTCCCGTCACTGGGTTGGTGACCTTTATCCAGCAGGACCTGCCTTTGCTTGCCGTGAGCGCACCCGGTAAGGAAGTGGAGGGTTATTTTATCATCATATCCAATTCCCGCTATTACGGAGGCAAGTTCGGGCCGGCGCCCCAGGCCAGCATGACCGATGGCATGCTGGATGTGTGTGTGCTCAAGGGAAAGAGCCTGCAGGAGATGCTCAACTTCTGGGTGGCGGCTCTCAGGCAGAGCCATGTGGATTCCAGCCGGGCAGAGTACTTCCAGGCCGCGGAAGTTGCGATAAGCTGTCCCTTCGGGGAAGAGGTGCCGGTGCAGACCGATGGTGAGATCATCGGCGAGCTGCCGCTTAAAATCAGGGTAGCGCCGGCAGCGCTTCGCGTCGTGGCCGGCAGGGTAATTTAATGATCGCCCCCGGACCGGCCCGCCTTCGGGGTGGCCTGCCGCCGGCGCCGGCGGGGTGCTTCACTTGATCTCTCCGGCGCGCCTGCCCGTTGTCATCAAGCGGCTCGAGCATGAATACGGGCGGCCTCGGTGGCAACCGCGGTTTTCCCCCGTGGAAGAGCTGGTTTTCACGATCCTGTCTCAAAACACAACTGACGTCAATGCGGGCCGGGCGCTGGATTCGCTGCGAAAAAAATATCCCGTGTGGGAGCAAGTGGCGCGGGAGCCGGTTGAGTCCATAGCCGCCGCCATCAAGGGCGGCGGTCTTGCCGCCACCAAAGCCCGTTACATCAGCGGGGCGCTGCGCGGCATCCTGGCCGATCATGGCGATCTGACAATGGAATTCCTCAACCGGATGGAAGATAAAGAGGCGGTTTCATATCTTACCGGCTTCACCGGCGTCGGCATCAAGACAGCCGCCTGTGTCCTTTTGTTCTCACTGGGGCGCCCGGTAATGCCTGTTGACACGCATGTCTTTCGCGTTGCCAAGCGGCTGGACTTCCTCGGCGCCGGCGCCACCCGCGCTCGCGCCCACCGCATCCTTGACGCCATCACGCCGCCGGCCGATGTTTTCAGCTTTCATGTCAACCTGGTGCAGCACGGCCGCCGCGTCTGCAAGGCGGGCCGGCCCCTGTGCGGCATCTGTGTCATCGAGCCACTATGCCCATCCAGCATCGCGGAGGAGCCGTCGCCGCCCTGGCCTGAACCTTAGACTGCCGCCAGGAAAGCAAAAACCGGCAAACGCTCCCCGGTGGTTCGCGAAAAGGCCGGGGCGCGGCGCCCCCGGCGCCGCGCCCCGGACAATCCAGGATTTCTGGTGCTAATCCTAATCGTCAATCGTCGTTGTGGTGATGCTGATGCCGGTTGCTGATGTGATGAGCACCGTCATCACCGTGTTTGTGATCGCTGCCATACTGACTGCCACCGGCGCCTTCGTGGCCGCCGCTGTACTCGGCCGTACCCGATTGACCAAGGCTGGAGACATATCCTGCGATCTCACCCAGAGTCGAGTCACTCAGTACCGACGGAGAAAATGCGGGCATTCCATCTCCACCCTCGCGCACCATTTCATGGACGTCGCCGCCCTCGCCCTGAATATTGGGTCCGTAAGCCGTGCCCTGACCGTTGCTGCCATGGCAGGCGGCGCAATACTGCTGGAAGGCGGCGCCGCTGGGGCCGGTGCCGGCGAAAGCGATGACGCTGGCTGAGAGTACGAGAATCAGACCGAGACAGAGAGAGATCGCAACGCGAAACGAACGTGTCATCTTACCACCTCCTTCCCCACCCATATTCCCTTAAAGCCCTGGGCAACAGTGCATGCTGAGCCCTAATCCTGTGTCGCGAAAAATGACCTTGACCTATTCCTATTATGCCCCGGGAGCTCCCCCGGTAGCCACTCGCTCGCCTGGTGGTTTTCCCTGATATTCCTCCCTGTCCCTCCTGTATTTGCCGTTGCGGGGGGTGCGAATCGCCAATTTTCCCCCCGGGCTGACGCCGCCGGGAAAAGTCCCGTTTGCTTTCAAGGGATAAATGGCTGAAAATGTTGCGTTGCGGGCCTTCCGGGACACCGCCAAAATTCTGCTTCACCATTAATATGCTGATGCCGGCGGGGGCGCGGCAGGGATAGCAAAGGAGACACTTCCATGATGCTCGTTCCCCATGCCTGCGTGAACGCGGCCGCCGGCCGGCTGATAAAAAGGCCACTTACGGCCTTCGCCATTGGTGTTGCCGGTCACGCTATCCTTGACATGACCCCGCACAAAGACATTTCCGCGCATAAAGCCGAGGGGTTGGCCGTCCTGCTGATGCTGGGACTGATAGGAAGCAGCTGCGGCTGGTCTTCACCCTCTTTCTGGTGCGCCATGGGGGGCGTGCTTCCCGACGTGGAACAGGTGCTGCCCTGGACCGACCCTAAGCGCGGGCGCCACCGCTGGTTTCCTACTCACAACCCAAGATTTCACTCTTTCGCGGCGAACCGGTGGCGGGCGCCACTGCTCCTGCAATCAGCGGTGTCCCTGGCGGCCCTCGGTGCCGCGGTGGCCCGTTGCAAAAAAACCAGTTTCTAGTTTCGAGTTGCTGGTCTCTGGCTGACCCAATTGAAAGTATTTAACTGGAAACTCGAAAGGAAAGACGAGAAACTTTCTTAAAATTAAACGTCCGGAGGAAAATTGGATATCCTAAATTCAACAATTTCATCAATCAAGCCTCTCGATGATGCCGCCATGCAAGCGGCCCGCGAGCGGCACGACCGGCTCACCAAACCACAGGGAAGCCTCGGCGTTCTGGAATCCCTGTCGGTGCGGCTGGCCGGAATTCAGGGCCGCTCACTGCCGGTGATCGGCAAGAAGGTGATCATCGTCATGGCGGGAGACCATGGAGTTGTGGCTGAAGGTGTCAGTACCTTTCCCCAGGAGGTGACGACGCAGATGGTGGCAAATTTCGCCGCCGGCGGCGCCGGCATCAACGTGCTGGCCCGGCACTCCGGATGCGAGGTCAGGGTGGTTGATATGGGCGTCGCTGCGCCCGTCGAGATCGACGGCGTGCTTTCCCGGAAGGTGCGTTCCGGCACCGCCAACATCGCCGCCGGCCCCGCGATGACCCGCGAGGAAGCGGTAGCCTGCCTGGAAGCCGGCATCGAGGTGGCCGCAGCAGAGATTGACGCCGGCGCCACCCTGCTGGGCACCGGTGATATAGGCATTGGCAACACCACGCCCAGCAGCGCCATCCTGACGGTGTTCTCGGGCGCCCGGACCGGGCTGACCGTCGGCCGTGGCACCGGCATCGGCGCCGAGGCTCTGGCGCACAAGCGGGAAATTATCAAGAAAGCGATAGACGTCAACAAGCCAGACGCGGGTGACGGCCTTGACGTACTGGCCAAGGTTGGCGGCCTGGAGATCGGCGGTCTCGCCGGCGCCATCCTGGGCGCCGCCGCCGGGCGCGTGCCCATGGTGATCGACGGGTTTATTTCTACGGCCGCCGCGATGGTTGCCGCCAGCCTCTGCCCGCTGTGCAAGGATTTCATGATCGCCTCGCACGTAAGCGTGGAGCCGGGCCACAAGCTGATGCTGGAGGAGCTGGGACTCAAGCCCATGCTGTTTCTGGACATGCGGCTGGGCGAGGGCACCGGCGCCGCTCTGGCGGCGAACCTGACGGAAGCAGCCGCCAGGGTGCTCTCAGAAATGGCTACGTTTGCCGAAGCCGGCGTCGCGGAAAAGAATGAAGAAATGTCAGAAGAAGAGGCCGGCGTCTAAGAAACGCTCAAGGGGATTCAGGGTAACCTGGGGGGTGTGCTCATGAAGATTTTCCTTACCGGAGGCTCGGGATTTGTCGGCAGACACCTGGCCGCGGAGCTGGCCAGCCGCGGGCACGAGCTGGCCTGCCTCGTCCGCGCCGGTGACAATAACGGCGCCGCATTCCTGCAGGAACTCGGCGCCCGTGTTACATCCGGCAGCGTCATCGACCCGGCTTCGCTTAAGGGCGCCGCCGAGGGGGCGGATGCCGTCATCCACCTGGTGGGGATCATCCTGGAGAGGCCGGGCGCCGGCTTTAGCCAGGTTCACGTGGCAGGGACCGTGAACGTCTTGGCGGAGGCAAAGCGCGCCGGCGCCGGCAGGTTCATTCATATGAGCGCCGCGGGCGCGGCGGCCGTCGCCGTCAGCCGCTACCTGGAAACAAAATGGACGGCGGAAGAAGAGGTCCGGGCCAGCGGCCTTGACTATACCATCTTCCGGCCATCGATCATCTATGGCCCCCGTGGGGAATTTATCCACATGCTCATCCGCCAGGTGCGCCTCTTGCCGGTCGTGCCGGTGATCGGCGACGGGCGTTACCGGCTCCAGCCTGTCTCTGTTTTCGACATCGCCCGTCTCTTTTCCGACTCGCTGACAAATCCGAAAACGATTAACAAGACTTACGAAGCCGGAGGGCCGCGCGCCTTTTCCTATAACGAGATGGTGGACGCCATCGCCGCGGCCATGGGCAAGCGCCGGCTGAAACTGCACCTGCCGGTAGCGGTGATGAAGCTCGCGGCCGTGGTTGCGGAAAAGATCATGCCCCAGCCGTTTGTCACCCGGGATCAGGTCAACATGCTGCTCGAGGAGAGCACCGTTGACATCGAGGCCATGAGGGCAGATTTCGGCTTTGAGCCGGTCGAATTCAAGGATGAAATCAGGCAACTGATCGAGTCCAGGTGAGCCAATCCCATCGGAGCTTTTTTGCGGCGAGGCCGAGCGAAATGGGCATGGGCCACGACGTATCACAACTTTAAGTGTTTCATTTAACGTTTAACGTCAAATGCTTGACGCGATGCTGCTTATGCTCGTGCAGCCGGTTGTGCGGTGCTCTGCTATAATATGCATCCCATGGATACAGTCCTCGTTCTTGACTTTGGCGCCCAATACAGCCAGTTGATCGCCCGGCGGGTCCGCGAATGCCGGGTTTACTCCGAGCTGATCCCTTTCGATACGCCTGTCGATGAGATCGCGGCGCGCCGGCCTCAGGGCCTCATCCTCTCCGGCGGCCCCGCCAGCGTCTACGCCGACGACGCGCTCTCGATCGACCCGGCGCTGTTTGAGCTGGGCATCCCGGTTCTCGGGATCTGCTACGGGATGCAGCTGATGGCGCACACGCTGGGCGGCACGGTCACCCGCACCGGCTTGAGCGAGTTCGGCAAAACGGCGCTGAGCGTCGCCAGGGAAGTGGCGCTATTTAACGATCTGCCCCACGAGCAGACCTGCTGGATGAGCCACCGGGACTCGGTAACCGCCGCTCCGGAAGGCTTCGAAGTCACCGGTTCCACCGCCAGCTCCCCGGTGGCGGTAATGGAAAGCCCCCAGAGGAGCATGTTCGGCATCCAGTGCCACCCCGAGGTGGTGCATACCCCTTACGGCACCGACGTGATCAAGAATTTTCTCTTCGGCCCTTGCCACTGCCAGCCGGACTGGACCGTGGTCTCCATCATCGAGGAATCAGTGGCGGCCATCCAGGAGCAGGTTGGCGTCGAGAAGGTCATTTGCGGCCTCTCCGGCGGAGTCGATTCTTCCACGGCGGCGCTGCTCGTCTACCGCGCCGTCGGCGACGCTCTCACCTGCATTTTCGTCGACCACGGCCTGCTCCGGAAGGACGAGGCGGAACAGGTAATCGACGCTTTCAAAAACCACTTCCACGTGCCGCTGATTCACGTTAGAGCAAAAGAGCGGTTTCTGACCAGGCTCGCCGGCGTCACCGATCCGGAGCGCAAGCGGAAGATCATCGGGGAAGAATTTATCCGGATCTTTGAGGAAGAGGCCCGCAAGCTCTCAGGGACCCGGTTCCTCGTGCAGGGCACGCTTTACTCGGACGTGATCGAAAGCGGCACCCGCGACGCCGCCCGGATCAAATCACATCATAACGTGGGCGGCCTGCCGGAGGACATGGACCTGGACCTGGTGGAGCCGCTCCGGAATATCTTCAAGGACGAGGTCCGCAATGTGGCCGATGAGCTCGGCCTGCCCGACAGCATGGTCTGGCGGCAGCCGTTTCCCGGTCCCGGCCTGGCCATCCGCATCATCGGGGAGGTCACCGAAGAACGTCTGGAAATCCTCCGTGAGGCGGATTTCATCCTCCAGGAAGAGGTCCGCCGCGCCGGCCTTTACCGGGAGCTGTGGCAGTCGTTCTGCGTGCTGCCGGCGATCCGGAGCGTCGGCGTCATGGGCGACGAGCGCACTTACGCTTACCCGATCGTTATCCGGGCCGTCACCAGCGAAGACGCGATGACGGCGGACTGGGCCCGCCTGCCCTACGATCTGCTGGAAACCGTCTCCAGCCGCATCATTAATGAGGTTCCCGGCGTCAACCGGGTGGCGCTGGACATCTCTTCCAAGCCGCCGAGCACAATCGAGTGGGAGTAAAAAAGCGGGTGGCGGGTGGTGGATTAGCCAAAATCTGCCGCTATTTGTGCCGGACAGTGCAGCGGAGCCGGCGGCAATAAAAAAACTGTTGCTTGGCTTTTTCGGTAGTGATATAGTAGGCTCACCGTGACTTGGGGGGGTCCGGCGAACCCAGGAAATTCCAGCCCTCATGCTTTTAGCTATTTGTCTTCATTAGCTGCGACACGAAAAATCCCGCAACAACAGGCACCTACAGCCTTACGGTGAAGGAGGTGGGCCGCACAAATCAGTCCGCAAGGCGTTCTTTACTGTTTAAACACTGATCCATGTTAAGCAAGACTTCGTATTGACGAAATATCAACCTTAACAAGGAGACGGAGGATGGAGGGAAAAAGGATGCAAGTTAGCTCTAAATTGCTGCTGCGCGCGACAATCATTTTACTGGGGCTGATGCTGGTGCTGGGCTTGTACCTCGGCCTGAGCCTGACCAAGGCTACGGGCACCACCGGCGGCGACTGGGCAACGGTAAAGCAGTACGTCGATGCTTATATCCAGAACCAGTACCCCGGCTCGACGGTTGGCGAAGGCGAAGGCAGTGTCAATGGTGGCAAGAGTGGTTTTTACATTAACCAGACCGCTCTGCACAGCGCGTTAAACTCCTCAGGAAGCGATACCTCCGGACTTAATGTACTTGGCGAGGGCGACGACCTGGCAAAAGCTCCGGTGCTAATCGATAACCTGAATCAGCTGACCACGATAATCCCGGGAACCAGCTTCCGCTGCAACTGGAATTCATCCGATTCGACAAATAACTGTTTCTCCGCCGGCGCGGTTGCCGATGTCAAGGCTCTGGTTGATGCCCATGAAGCGGCGACTGGCGTGGTGCCCGACATAGTCGACTACTGCATGACCGACCATACGGCGGCGCCGACTACCGGCGCCTGGGGCTTTATCGCCCAGACCGGCGGGCTGGCCAGCGATGGCTCCATTCCCAAGGTCTACGGCTTTACCTGGGGGCGTGACGGCTGGACCAATACATTGGTAACCGGTTACACAAACGGGAATCCAGTGAGCGCTCCCGGGACTGCCAGCACCTACACACCACCGAACACAGTCCCGGGCGGCTGCACCAGCGCCAGCGGTGACGCCGAATTAGTGCGCTGCGTTGCTGAATGGTCCATTACCAACGGCACCGGCTACGGCAACGTCGGTAACGGGCTATCGCCGTCCGGCACCAATCCAAACCAGTCTTTTACGACCGGTCAGATAGTTGACATACGGGCCGACAGCCCTGTTCATACGGTGGACAATAACGGCACTCCAGCTATCAATGTGCCAATCAACACCGTCTTCAATTCCGGCTTGGCAAGCATCAATCCTAATGCGACAAATGGCGTTCTGATCGCCAGCGCCAGCCAGGGTCCGGGCGGTATCGTTGCTGAAGGTCTGAACATGCTCGGTTATACAACAACAACGGGTACGGCTCCCACAGGTGGTTATATCCACAGCGGCGTTCCTTACTGGAATAGCACGCTTTCTCCCGGGCAGCAGCAGACAACTACTGGTTATCAGTCATACGGTCTGCAATCCGCCAGTATTTGGACCACCTTTGGCGATACTGACACAACAGCACCGAATATCTCCGGCATTAATGAGAAACTCTCCGCTACCTCCGCCGATATAACCTGGACTACAGACAAACCGGCCACCAGCAGGGTTGAATATAGCACTACTTCCGGTGGACCATATACCACCGCCAACACGGGATGCGACGATCATGGCAGCACGGAAGCCTGCACGATCCTGCGCGGCAGCCACAGCCTCACCCTCACCGGCCTGACACCTGGACAGAAGTACTATGCCAAGGTCATTTCCTATGATAGCCAGGCTAACGCCAGCAGCAGCAACGAGTTCAGCTTCACCGCGGCGCCGCCGATGAGCCCGACGGACTACGTGTATTACTTCCCCTGGTATGATTCCCGCGTCGCCGGCGGCTGGGGCGGCAACGACTGGATCTGCATCGCCAACCCGGGTGCAAACTCGGTCAAGGCCGACATCTACGTCGGCAACACGTACGAAGGAACGCAAACGCTGGCGGCTGGGGAATACTACAACTGGACCACGCCGGAACAGATGGGCGGCCCGGTCCAGGTCAGGTGTGAAAACTGCCAGGCAAACGGCAACCACCTGACGGTGACCGACCGAACGCTGTATATGGGCACCTTCCATGAGACGATGGCGCCCGAGCATACTGAGGCTTCCGGCGGCACGACCCAGCTTGGCACTGCCTACTCATGGCCGTGGTATGACAACGCCAACACTGGTTTTGTGGGCGACTGGGTCATGGTTGGCAACGCCGACCCGACCAACAGCGCCACAGTCGATGTCTATCTGGGATCCACCCTGGAGCAGACGTTTACCATCGGGCCGCGCTCGGTGGCGAACCCGGTCCAGATCCTCCCGCGGACCGACAACGGGCCGGTAAAGGTGGTATCGGAGAACGGTCAGCTGATCTTCGCCACACAGCGCGTCCTCTATAACAACAGCTTCAACGAGATGTTCGGCAACAGGATCGCGCCGTAAATCAAGCTGAATCATCCCCGGCGTCTGCCCGGACGCTGAGGTTATATGAAACCAGTAGGGCGGCCCCGGAAGGGGCCGCCCTTATCTCCTAACCCTGGTTCTCTTGACGGGTTAGGCAATAGAGGCTTGAAAAGTGTCACCCTCCTGCCCAGTGGTATATGAAAGCCGCCGTCGCTTTACGAGCGCCCTGGCATCCGCCGAAAAAAATCGCCCGCCTTCCTTGCATCGGAAATGTTCGCTCGCCCTCTTCGCTATTAGCACAATCTGGCATTTGAGCTTGGCTCTAAACTTGCGGCGACTGTTTTTCTTGGTCACGGCTTCCATCCTTTGTCGCTTTGCTTGGTGATATTATCGCTGTGACCTACTCTTAGCTGGTGGTGCAGGGGGCGGGCTTCAGATCCTACGGACCACCAGCACCGTACGTCTTGATGCTGTCGGGCGCGGGCACCGGTGCCGGCGGTGGCGGCGCTGGCAGGAACACCTGGCAAACCGCGGACGAAGGAACAGGTGATGGCGCGGGGGTGGGAGATGGCGCGGGTGATGGCGAGGGAGCAGGCTGTGGCGCAGGAGCTGGAGAGAGAGCCGGTAATGGAGCTGGTTGCGGTGAAGGTTCGGGCGATCCCTGCTACCCGCTATTAGAAGATGCCAGTGGCCCTGAAACGGGTTCCGGAGTGCCCTGACCGTCTATTGGCACAGCATAAAGATTTCCATCGACACTTCCCACGTAAAGCGAGCCGTTGGCCATTGACGGTGACGCCAGCACCCAGTCCCCGGTGTGATAATCCCATTTCTCTGCCCCGCTTTCGGCGTCCAGGGCATAGACCTTTCCGTCCTTGCTGCCAAAATAAACCGTACCATTGGTAACGGCGGCTGATGAATATATGCCACCCCCCGTCTTGTATTCCCATCGCTCCTGGCCGCTAGCGGCATCCAGACAATAGAATTTGTCATCCTGACTGCCAAAGAAGACGGCGCCATTTTTGACCAAAGCGGAGGAATTGACAAAATATCCTGTCTGGAACTCCCAGCGCTGGACGCCGGTGGCGACGTCAACCGCGTAAAAATTGTCATCCTCGCTGCCAAAAAAGACCATACCCTGCCAAACTGCCGGAGTGGAAGTGACACTATCGCCTGTGGCAAACTTCCACTTGACCTTGCCGGTTGCGGCATCGACCGCATATAGGTAGTCATCATTGCTTCCAAAGTAGACGGTGCCGTTATCGATAACCGGCGACGAGTATATCTTGCCTCCGGTTTGTATCTGCCATTTTTCCTGGCCCGAACCGCCATCCAACGCGTAGAAATTGTTGTCCATGCTGCCAAAAAAGACCAGCCCGCCGGAAATCGCAGGCGAGGAGTTGATCGCTCCTCCGGTTCTAAACTTCCATAAACCTGCTCCCGTGGAAGCATCGACGGCATACAGATAGGAATCCTGACTGCCGAAATAGACGATGCCGCTGCTAACAGCCGGCGAAGAATCAACCATACCGTCCGTGGTAAATCTCCATTTCTTTTCACCGGTCACAGCGTCAAATGCGTAAACACTATGGTCCTGGCTGCCCGAATAAACGGTGCCTCCATCGATCCACGGCGAAGAGACGATTTTGCCGCCGGTCATAAACTCCCAGGAGGGGGCGTCGTTCCTTGCAGAACCGGAGTTATCATCATAAAGACCGGAATGTTCGGGGTCCTTGCGGAACATCGCCGTCTCTTTGCCGCGGGCCTTTACAACAAGCTGATTCTGCTTTACCCGAGGCGGGGAAGATTGCGCCGGGTCCCTGTGGTGACTTATCAGAAAAGCTCCCAGGACTACCGCGAGGGACAGGACGAGAGCGCCGATGGATATCAACGGGAGAATTTTCTTGCTGTCCAGTCCCCGTTTTTCGCCCGTCTCGACATATGAAATTTCTTCTTTCGAAGCAAAAGGCGTCTTTTGAGAAGTCTGTTGCCCGAGGTTGCTTCCCGCGGCTGATACAGGCTCTTGATTAATTTACTCCCCCGCGTACAAGACAGGGCCAACCGCCAGTTGACTTCCGCAACCGCTGCAAAAGACTGCCTGGGGATGATTCGCCTTTCCGCAGACAGGACACCGATTGGTCTGCATGTTCCCACCGGATCCAGGCCCCGCTTGTTCCTCAGCAAGCGGTGCCGATTTCCGCAGGGGTGTGCCGCATCCACCGCAAAAACCGGCACTATCGTCATTGTTATGGCCACAATCAGGACAGTATATGGGTGCTCCTCTCTCCTTACCCCTATTGCCTGATGTCATTGAACTTGGCTGCAATGGAGCCCGTATGTGCATCGATAAAATAAAGCTCTCGAGCTTCTGGTTTTTGTGTTACCAGAAAGATTTTCCAGGCCAACAAGAAGCCTGATCCCTTGGACAGATAAACCATAAGCACGGGAGGTTTTGATTTTAACGGTGACGGGTCCCCCCCCCATATCTTTCTTCGCTGTTGCGAGCGCGTCGGCTTCCTTGATTCCCGGTAACGTCCAGTCTGAGCCCCGGCTGATAGCTTCCGTTTACGGTCTCGATCTTTCCTTGCGCCGAAAAGTGAACCGCCACCTCAGCGCCAAGAAATGCCGGTACGCCCGTAGCCTGGTTGCTGCGCGCCTGCGCATGCTGGTGGCCATCCGCGAGCGTGATTTCTCTCGTCATATCAACGTTGCCACTTACGGCGCTATGAAGTATTACTGCCGCAAAAGCAAAGGAAAGAGCGAGTGAGCACAAACCCAGGGCCAAAGACAACCAACCGAAGTGGTCTTTTGCCCATTGTCAGCTCCTGTCGGCCTTTGATTTTTTCTCGGACTCGCCGCCTTTCCGCTCGCTCTGTTCCGGATCAGCCAATTTTTTCGCTCCATTAGCTTTACGTTGTAATTTTCAGTCGCCCTACGTGAGCTGGGCTCCGCAACTGGTGCAGAATTGTTGCCCCGGATCGTTCTGACCGCCACAGGCGGAACAAGAGGTCCCCGCGTCGGTATTAATCGCATTTGCGTCAGCATGAGTGACCACCGGAGACGACAACCCAGCAGTGGGGGTGAACAGGCCCGCTTGTGGTTGCAAGCCAGCTGCCGGCGCTGGAGAGCCTATATTTCCGGGAGAAAAAGTCCCATCGCCGCCGCCTCTTATATCCCTGAGGGTATCGTAAATTCGAAAAACGACAATCAGGAACTCACTCATGATGCGTGAATAAAGAATACCTCCCACAATCAGGAAAAGGCCCAAAAAGATGAATCCTGGACTCGATTGCTCATGTAGTCCGCCATAGTCGCCTCCGAAATAATCATAACTGCTCACAACCTCTTTCCTTGTCATGACATATATTCCCAGGATGACGAATAACAGGGAACTCAGCCAGAAGATGACCTGTATGGCGACTGGCGCTATCATTTTCTTAAATAAAAGATATTCTTTCATGCTCGTCCTTTCATGCCGCAAAGATCAAGAAATGGAAATATGTATTAGATAACGTTCGGGAAGTCGCTATAAAACGGGCCCGACTTCGCCAGTGTGTCGATCAAAGACCAAAGCCAGAAACCGAAAAATACGGGAATATCAATGAAAATCCATACGCCGAAAGTAACCAAAGTCAGAAAGAAGTTTACGCCGAGGGCAATGATAAATATCCAAAACTTGGTAGAATCGCGCTGATAAGTATACAACCATGTCCAGCCGCTCAGGAAAATAGCCAGAATAACAGCAACAGACTTGTCCTTGGGTTTGGTTTGACTGGCAAATGCGGAGACAGGATTGATGAACGCCTGATGCTGGACGGGACGGGGCGCATTGGTGGCGACTCCGCAATTAAGACATATGGCGGCAGCGCTGCTTAAGACATTCCCACAGTTGGAGCAATAGATCTGGTCGGCCGCTCGTGTCTGCTGGGCTACTGCCTGAAATTGTGGCGGCGGGGCCAGCTGGACAGGCACTGTCAACCCCGAGCCGCAGCCGATGCAAAAAGCATAATCGGCCTGATTTTCCTGGCCGCACCTTGGACAACATTTTGCCGGTTGCGTCCTTGCCGCAGTTCTTACTTCCTCCAGTTTCTGCCCGCAGTTGCTGCAAAAACTTTCCCCTTCTTCGTTGACTTCACCACATCCCGGACATTCGCTCATTTTTTCTCCTGATTTAATTTGATACTATTTCTTAAAGGCTCACGAAAGCACATAAAGGTCTCCGTCTTCACTTGCCAAAAAAACTTCTCCGTCTTTTACTACGGGAGAGGATGAAATGGCGCCCTGGGTTTGAAATCGCCACATCTCCCGGCCGCTGCGCGTGTCCAGCACATAAAGAAACCCATCGCGACTGCCAAAAAAAGGCTGCTGTCCGCAACGGTCGGAGCTGAGCTAAGGGGGCGCTGTGTCCTGAAGCCCCAGAGGGCTTTGCCGCTGTAAGCGTCAAGTGCGTAGATGCTGCCATCGTGGCTGGGCACGAAAACATGCTGGCCATCGAGGGCGCAGCCCGCCGAGATGCTGCCCGGGGTGAGGTATTTCCAGACAACCGCGCCGGTGTATGCATCCAGTGAATAGAACCCCTTGTCATTGCTGCCAACAAACACCCTTTCCATCCCAATTGCTGGCGTCGCCGCTATGCGGCCCTGAGCACGGAAACGCCATCGTTCCCGTCCAGAAGCAGCGTCGACAGCATAAAGATATTTATCATTGCAGCCGAAATATAGTACTCCCCCAGCCAGCGCGGGAGAGGACATGATCATTCCGCCGGCTGGAAACTGCCAGCGTGCCTGGCCAGTACGGATATCGACTGCGTGCAATTTCTTGTCGGAGCTGCCCACGAACGCCACGCCCTGAAACACAAGAGGTGAAGAGGTTACCTTGCCAACAGTAGCATATCGCCACAGTTCGCGGCCGTTGCCACAATCGGCGGCGTATAAATTATGGTCGTCGCTACCAAAATAAACGACGCCATTGCTTACAGCCGGGGAAGATGAGATCATACGTCCGGTTACGAGCCGCCATTTCTCCATGCCGTTTGCACGGTTGACGGCATATAAGGCTTTGTCGTTGCTCCCCCAGAAAACCGTGCTCTCCGTAACCGCGGGCGAACTGCGTATTTTCCCCATCGTTTTGAACTTCCATCTCAACTGCGTAAGTTGTTCAAGTCCCTTTTCTCGATAGCATCCCGTGCGCCGTAATCCCCCTCGAAATATCGCCGTTTCGTCTTCTTTGGGAGATTGGAAAACCGCCTGTACTGGATTATCCTGCGCCCCTCTATCGCTGTCGTATTGCTTCCCGCAGCCGGAGCAAAACCTGGCGCCGGGTTTTGACTCCTTGCCACAAGATGAGCAAACAGGACCTGCATGAACAGCATCCGGGGGCTTCGGCGCCGTAGACTGATTTGAATCAGTTGCGGCCTTGTCAATGTCCAAGATTTCCGTATCTGCGCCCGGCTGGCTATCCTGAAAAGAATCTTCCGTCACCGTTTCGCCAGCCGCCTTGGTTTCTGAAGGATTGACCGGGGCTCCACAACCTGTACAGAACTTGCAGTGGTCTTGATTATCTTTCCGCATTCGCCGCATTTTGTTTCTTTAACTTCCGGCTGAGAGGATGTTTCCATCGGCTGATTTAAATTTATTTTTGTGGTTGGTTGCGCGGCTCCCGAAACGGTTTCTTCAGAATCCGCATTGCGGACGATGTCAGTGCCAATCTCGTAATCTCTAAAATCCGCCCCACAGCCACTACAGAAGTTTGTCGACGAATTTATTTCCCGTCCGCAATTTGGACATTCCGTAACAGGCGCTTCATTTGCTCCTGAAAAAAGATCCGCGCTCATATATCTCTCCGATACTGAAGACGCAACAATTGGTAAAGTGATGACAAATTAATAAATATTCGTGCTTTAAATATTGATAATGTTATCCTCGTTACTTTTTTTTGTCAATGCGCATTCAACGCTGAAGTGCAACGGTTAACGGATTGACGTTCTGAAGACTTCTTCATATGGAGTTTTGAATCCAAGCTTTTTTCTGGGCCGGTGATTTAACCAGTGCTGGGCCTCGGCGATCTCCTCGCCGGTAATGGTGGTGATATGGAACCAGGACCGGCTGCACTCGTCCCTTGACTATCAGGCTCCTGACGACTATATCAACAGGATCAGAAAGCAAGGGCAAAACCAGGCTCACTCTTTAGTTTACGCGTAATTGGTGCGAGAAGAGGGGCGCAGCTCCGATGGATGATCTTCTCCACGGGCAGGAAGAAGCCGTCTACGGTGACAAAGCTTACGCCGATGAGGGCAAAAGAAAAGACTTTGAAGAGCGCGGCGTAAAGTGGTGTGTATCCAAAAAAGCAGCCCGGGGGCAAAAGTTAAGCAAGAAAGACAAGCAGCGCAACAGTCGCATGAGCCAGACTCGGGCCAGAGGCGAACATCTGTATCACGTGGTTAAATGCATATTCGGCTACCGCAAGGTCAGGCACCGGGGCATCATCAAAAACGCGGCGCAGCAGTTCACCCTCTTCGGCCTGGCCAATCTCTATCTGGTGAGGAGAAAGTTGCTGCAGCAAACGGCGTAGTGCGCCCGAAATTGTAAATGGGGACAGAATCAGTCCTCAGGAAGATTATAATCGAGCCCGGATTGATGGAAACAGGGCGATAATCATGAAAATGTACCTTGTCAAACATAACCCGCGGAATTTTGGAGATTGTTCAGAGGTTCCTTAACATTAGTAGGTTGATATTATTACTAATATTTAGTATTCCATATTATAGTATTTTAGGAATATATATTAGCCCCTGGTACCTTTGGCTAGTGGCAGTTTTTGGCCCCTTCCTCTTGGTTGTTGAAACCATTCATTGGTTTGTTCTTAATCATTTTTTCCCCACAAGCAGGCTATGCAACTTAATTTGGGTTTTATTGGCCACGCCCTTAATATTCATCATTGAATTTGGTCTTTTTGCCATTATATTGATAGAAGTGGTCGGGTTTGTCTGAACAGCTGATTCTGATTTATAAGTGATAAGCTGTTCCCTTTTCACACCGCTACCTATCCGGGAAGCGTGGCCCAGTAGACCGAGTCCGGAGTTCTCCTGCCGATTCCCTGATGCCGGCGGCGGAAGTTGTAGCGTTCAAAATACGCCGCCAGTTCCCTGTGGGCTTCGGCGATCGTATGCACGGTTTCCGGCAAGGGTAGATCAGTCATGCAGTGATAGAGGTTCCGGATATAGTTCCCGGCGGTTCGGAATCCATAAGCCTTGTGGCTGATTACCTTGGCCTTGTTATTGAGCCCTTCGACGATGCCGTTGTGGATAGACATTTTGAAGTAATTTTATCAAATCATCCTGATGGCGCCTGAGCATCCAGGCAAAATCTCGCATTGGCCCCAGTCGGAAACGAGTAGCCCACCAGAATCACCTGTCCAGATAACGTTTGCCCACGAGGGACGGCTATAGCCCCAGCGACCCGCCGAAGGCTTCCTTAAGCAGGGGCCCGGTTGATCTTCAGGTTCAGCTGCTCCAACTCCGACAGGCGAAGCTGCTGATTTCCGGTAAGATTATCCGGGTTCTTCAGCCAGATGTAACGAGTGTTGGCCATAAGTTCCTTGTGCTCCTTGCCCTTTTCCTTAATCTCGTCACGCCGCACCTGATTCTACGGCCCTCATCACATGCTGAACGATATTGAACTTGTCAAACACCAACACCGCCTGAGGCACCCTTGGAAGTGCACCCCAAAGTTGCTTGAACCGATTGATATCGACCGGGAAGCCACGGTAAGAAGGGTGGAAGAAGAGCTGGCCGCTTGATTTGTTCCTTCGGCGCATCGCTTTTCGCGGCGGCAATTGCCGCCCAGCACCCTAGCACATCAAGAGAGGTAACCTCGATGACTTTACCACTACGTTCTTGATCAGGCCCGTGCTACGGAAATGGAGTACAAGTGCTGGAAACATGCAGGTTGCTTCCAGCGGCTGAGTCATAGGCTGCTGCCAGCGATTGACCGCCGATGTCAGGCTTTTGGAGCTCAGTGACAGTAAGTGACCCATCGGCTGAAATACCGAAGGTAAATCCTGTATCAAAACTGAAGTCAATGGTCCCCTGGGCGGAAATGATCTTGCCAAAAGTAACCGCGACGTCACTGTTGGCAATAACTGTTTTAAGGGCACTATTAACGTCGCTGGCGGACGGAGGATTGGGGACGGACCCTTTAGCAGCATTCGCCGCCAGATCGGAGACAAGAATACTGATTGCGTTAACCACATTTTTGTTATCGAGAGATTGGAGATTTGCCAGAACGTCAAAGGTCTGCCCGTTATTAACACCAGCCTCTAATCCCAGAAAGGGTATCAATCCGGATATGGAAACAGCTGTTGATTTGTTTAACTTCCCTGAGACTTCGAGGGAGGCAGATTTGGGAAGCCAGACACCTAAAGATGTGGACACATGTTGAAAGGTAATAAAAGCTAAAACGTTCGCGTCCCCCGACATCCCCCTATTAGCTACTGTCAGCCCTCCCGCGCCCGCGACGTGAAAACCGATATCGACCGAAGCGGGGTCGGAAACCAAACCGGAGTCCAAATTGTGGTCATTTTTCATTCTCACCACAACCCCGTCCTGGGGATGAATTGAGCCCTTGAAAAAATCTGCTCCAAGGATAGAAACTCCGAGATTTAGTTCAACACCCGTATCAAGATCGAGATCGGTTTCAATTGGGGCGGATAGAGCCGGCGCAACAGGCGCGGGCACCGACCAGCCAAGCCCGGGAAAAACGGCAGAAGCAGCTGCGTAGCTGCCCAGCGATCGCGAAACCAGTTTCTCGGCGCTGCTTCTTGATGGCAGCATGTAAGTGTTTTTCAGGGCGACGTTTCCTCCAGCCTTGAGGTTGGCCTTGACTCCGGAACCGACAACCTCCTGAACGATTTTTTCGGCGCCGCCAATGAAGTCGATATCAAAACCTGCCTGAAGGCCTGTAGTAACAGCCAGTTTGGCCTGCCCGTCAGCAGTTTCAGAGATAGCGAAGTTAAATTGCGGGCCGGCATAAACAGAGAAGATGGTGAGCGAGGCATCAAAAGAGGCGGCCTCCGTAAGACGGGTGCAGTCAGAGGGGTTGATGTCACTAGAGGAGGCAGCGAAGACCGGGGAAGGGAATATAGAGAAAAACAGAACAAAGACCAAAGTGACTGCGAGAATCTGATGTTTCCGAACCGACGAGCCAGCGAAAATGACGATTATGGAAAAGAAAAAACCAAGAAGCGCAGCAAAGAGATGGGTAACAACAGGACCGGTGACAAGGGTTTCTGAAAGGACATAGTTAATCGCGATGCCAATCCCAAAGGCGGCGAAAATTGAAAAAGGTATGGCAATCAGGTTGGCAGGGCGAACTGCTCGAAGATGGTTTGGGCGGGAAAGGGCTATAGAGGTGGATAAAGATGCATTTACTGCAGTACTGCCATACAGAAGCAAACTTAACGCGGTACGCAGGGACTCGAGATCGGAGATCGCCGCGCCAGAAGTCCACCAGGGTATTATGAAATGGACATCCAACTCGATAAGAATAATTTCCAGAAGCAGGAAAGATACAAGTGACTTAATGAATATGCTCGGCCCGGTGAACTTGATGTGAGGAACCGGAGTCAGTTGATTCGACTGGTTCTTTAAGCTGAGAAAGAGAATACCAACCAGATTGAAAAAGACTCCTATAAAAAAGGCTGGAAGGGGAGCCCTCCCTTTTCTGGCAGCAACGGCTGCGGTGAGGGAGCCAAAAACGAGGCCCGCAAATACCGTAAAAATACTTAAAATCAGAATCGTTGCCGTATTCTTGCCGTGAAAGTGGCCGATAAGAACAAAAACTGCTGCCCCTATCAAGCCGGAGGTAAGAGCAATAACCACAAGAATAACGACTATTTTCTTTAGTAGAGCTTTTGCAGATTTATGCTTATATGAAGTTTTAGTCGGAGAGAGATTTGTGCCAGTTTTTTTCAGTTCAGCGCCGCACCGACCGCAGAAGCGCGTTTTATCGTTTGCTTTCTTTCCACATTTATGACATTAACTCAAATGAGCGCACCGCCTGAGACGACTTAATCAGCACTTGACTTATGACATAATACACAATTGATGATGAATAGTAGACCTATGAAATGGCATTTCTTGAACTACCCTAACAAAAGCCGCGTCAATTTCGCGACTGCTCATCCTATTAGCTCAGGTGTAAAAGTCAACTGCTTCCCTGACAGTCGCCCTCTTTGAGAAGTTTTGCGGTTATGCCGCTTTTTTGGTTTCCACAGCCCCGAAAAAACCTATATGGTGCATTGTAGATAGCAAAAACTATAAGTGAGCGCAATCAGAGTGTCGAGGACGGCGGACGATTTTTCCAGCGGATGCTCGGGGGCAACTGGCGGCTTTTACATATACCACTGGGCAGGAGGGTGACACTTTTCAAGCCCTTATCTCCTAACCCTCGGTTCTCTTGACACCCGCAGCCGGCGGCTGTAGACTTTTAGGGCTACAACCAGGAAACGCGTTGTTCGCATCCAGAGAGGCGGAGGGACTGGCCCTGTGAAGCCTCGGCAACCTGCGGGCCGGCGTGCGGCTTTAATCCAAGCGCCCACATAAACCGCAAGGTGCCAAATCCTGCAGATCTAACCGGTCTGGAAGATGTGGTGATAGGATCAGTAAATTTGCCTCTGCCACATCCGCAGGGGTTTTTTCATGCGGGCGCGCGGGAAAATGACCCAAGAGCCCTTCCCGGCAGGGATTGCCACCGGGGTATACTTAAAATTCGGGAGCGCCAATGACCACGACAGCCGAGAGCTTAAGATGCAAGGAGTGCGGCAGGACCTATCCCCTGCAGGCGCTGTTTGTCTGCGATTACTGCTTCGGCCCCCTGGAGGTCGTCTACGATTACGAGAAGATCCGGCGCCGGGCCACCAAGGAGCGGATCGCCTTCGGGCCGCCGTCTCTCTGGCGCTACGCCGACTTCCTGCCGGTAAGCGAGAAGCCGGCCGTCGATCTGCAGGCGGGCTACACGCCGCTCCTTAAGGCGGACAGGCTGGCGGCGGAACTGGGACTAAAAAAGCTGTGGGTCAAAAACGACACCGCCAATCCCACCCATTCATTCAAGGACCGGGTCGTGTCGGTGGCGCTGCAGCGGGCGCTGGAGCTTAAATTTAACGTGGTGGCCTGCGCCTCCACCGGCAATCTGGCCAACAGCGTGGCGGCGCACGCCGCGGCCACCGGCACCGAGGCCTACGTATTCGTGCCCGCCAATCTTGAGATCCAGAAAATCATCGCTACGGCTGTTTACGGCATCAATGTCGTCAAGGTCAGGGGAAACTATGACGATGTCAACCGCCTCTGCACCGAGATCGCTTCCGAAAAAAACTGGGCCTTTGTCAACGTCAATGTGCGTCCATATTATGCGGAAGGCAGCAAAACGCTCGCCTTCGAGACCGCCGAGCAGCTCGGGTGGCGGGCGCCGGACAAGATCGTCACGCCGGTGGCTTCCGGGTCGCTCCTGACCAAGATTTACAAGGGATACTGGGAGCTGGGCGAGGTGGGCCTTATCCGCCGCAAAGAGCCGGCGATCTGTGGCGCCCAGGCGGAGGGCTGCGGCCCGGTGGCGGTCGCTTTCAAGGAAGGGCTGGAGCACGTCAAGCCGGTAAAACCGGATACCATCGCCAAGTCGCTGGCGATCGGCAATCCCGCCGACGGCATCTTCGCCCTGGAGATCGCCCGCCGCACCGGGGGGGTCATCGAGAGCGTTTCCGAGCAGGAGATCGTGGATGGCATTCGCCTGCTGGCGCAGACGACCGGCATCTTTACCGAAACAGCCGGCGGCGTCACCACCGCGGTGCTGGCCAAGCTGGCCGCCCAGGGAAAGATTCATTCCCAGGACGAGACGGTCATCTACATCACCGGCGATGGTCTGAAGACGCTGGATGCGGTGGCGGACACCATCTCCACTTTTGAGATCGATCCCGTTCTTGCGCAGTTTGAGGATCAGGTGCTAGAATCAGGCGCCGCCGCCAGCGCGAAGCAGCTGGTCTCGGAGTGACAAACTTATAAACTTTGAACTTTGAACCGTTTCGAAAGGAGAATCAGATGAGCGTCAGCGTGAGGATTCCGTCCCAGTTGCGGCAGTTGACCAGTAATGAGAGCATCGTTGAAATCGACTCCGGCACCGTGGGCGGCATTATCATGGAGCTGGAAAACAGGCACCCGGGCATCGCCGAACGGCTGCTGGATGATGGCGAACTGAGGCGGTTCATCAATATTTATGTGGACGGCGATGATATCCGCTTCGCCGATGGACTGCAAACGATAGTCAAAGACGGCAGCGAGGTCAGCATCGTCCCCGCCGTCGCCGGCGGTTAAGAAACCAACCGGCAGGCAGATTCTGTGCAGCCGCTGCGAGCCGCGGCCTCGACCCCTATTTTTGCCTTGCGGCCGCTTTCCTGCCGATCAATGTCTTCCTGGAGGCTGTGGCCTTGTGGCGGCCTCCCGCGGCTGCCGGGGGTTTCACCGGTGCTTTCTGTCTCGCCCACTTGCCGTCGGCCAGCGCCGCCGACAGCACCTCGCTGACGTCATCCACCGGGATGAACTTCATCTCCTGGCGCAGGTGCTCCGGCACATCCTCCAGATCCCTCTCGTTCTCCCTCGGCAGGATGACCGTATCGAGGCCGGCGCGCCTGGCCGCCAGCACCTTCTCCTTGAGGCCGCCGATCGGCAGCACCTTGCCGCTTAAGGTCACCTCACCGGTCATGCCAACGTTGGCAAAAACCGGGACGCCTGTGACCAGCGAGGCCAGCGCCGTCGTCATGGTAACACCCGCCGAGGGGCCGTCCTTTGGCACCGCTCCTGCCGGCACGTGCACGTGCAGGTCATGCTTCTGGAAATAATCTTCCGGCACGCCGATGCCATCCGTGTGCGAGCGCACCCATGACAGCGCTGCCTGCGCCGATTCCTTCATTATATCGCCCAGCTGTCCCGTCAGGGTCAGGTGCCCGCTGCCGGGCATGGCGGTCGCCTCGATGAAGATGATATCGCCGCCGCTCATGGTCCAGGCCAAGCCGGTGGCTACTCCCGGTTCGGAGGTCATCCGCCGCGCCTCCGAGAAGAATTTTTTCTTGCCCAGATACTGCTCCACCGCCTTCTCGTCGATCTTGAATTTTCCCTGCTTGCCCTCGGCCATCTCACGCGCCACCTTTCGGCAGACGGAGCCGATCTCCCGCTCCAGATTCCTGAGGCCGGCTTCACGCGTGTAATCCTGGATGATCCGCAGGAGCGCCTTGTCCGAAAAACTGATCATTTTGGGATCGAGCCCGTTGGCCTCCGTCTGTTTCTTGACCAGATACCGCTTGGCGATATTGATCTTTTCCGCCTCCGTGTAGCCGGAAAGCTCGATCACTTCCATCCGGTCGCGCAGCGGCGGCGGAATCGTGTCCAGAATGTTGGCCGTAGCAATGAACAGCACCTTGCTCAAGTCAAAAGGCAGATCGAGATAGTGGTCCCGGAAGCTGAAATGCTGTTCGGGATCAAGCACCTCCAGCAATGCCGATGACGGATCACCGCGAAAATCAGCGCCCAGCTTGTCCATCTCGTCGATCATGAACACCGGATTGTTCGACTCGGAGTCGCGTATGGCCCGGATGATCGTGCCCGGCATGGCGCCGATATACGTGCGCCGGTGGCCGCGGATTTCCGCCTCGTCGCGGACGCCGCCGACAGAGATGCGGATAAATTTGCGCTCCAGCGCCCGGGCGATCGAATGCCCCAGCGATGTCTTGCCGACGCCAGGCGGTCCAACGAAACAGAGGATCGGCCCCGTGATAACGCCTTCCTTGTCCCGCTTCAGCTTCGCCACAGACAGATATTCCAGGATGCGGTTCTTCACCTTTTCCAGGTCGTAATGATCCTCATCCAGCACCCGCTGCGCCCGATTGATATCAAGGTTGTCCTCGGTGCCTTTATTCCACGGGATGGTCAAAATCCAGTCCAGGTAGGTGCGGATGACGGAATACTCGGCGGCCGCCGGCTGCAGCTTTGAAAGCCGATCCAGCTCTCGCCGCGCCTGTTTGTCAGCTTCTTCCGGCAGCTTCAGCTCGTCCAGCTGCTGGCGCAGCTCGTTGACCTCGGCGGTAATCTCATCGACCTCTCCCAGCTCCTCCTGGATCGCCTTCATCTGCTGCCGGAGAAAATATTCGCGCTGGCCCTTGTCCATCTCGCTCTGGACTTCGGACTGGATCTTGCTGCCCAGCTCAAAGACCTCCAGCTCACGATTGAGAATAAAGGTCAACCTGCGCAACCGCCGCTCCACGTTCACTTCTTCCAGCAGCTCCTGCTTTTCTTCGGTTTTGATCTTGATCGCCGAGGCAATCAGGTAACAGAGGGCGCTCGGGTCCTCCACGTTGGAAGCCGCCATCTGCAGCTCTTCCGGCAGGTACGGCACCAGACCGATGATCTTGGTAAAGACGCTGAGCAGGTTGCGCGAAAGCGCCTCCACCTCTTTCGTTTTCTCCACCTCGTCCTCGAGGGGTGCGACGCTGGCCACCAGAAAGGGATCTGTCTGCGTAAAACCGGTGATCCGGATACGCTTCAACCCCTGAACGAGAATCCGGAGGGAGCCGTCCGGCACCTTGAGCATCTTGTGGATGATGGCGGCCGTTCCTACCTGATAAACGTCGTCGGGACCGGCCAGCTCGACTTCCTTGTGCTTGATCGACACCAAGCCGACGATCTTGTCCTTGTGCAACACATCGTCGATCAGCTTCACGGAGCGCTCCTGGCCCACGGCCAGCGGCGTCACGGTTTCCGGAAACACAACCGTGTCGCGCAGCGGCAGGATCGGAACGACCCCGGGTATCTCCTGGTCGGAGCTGACTATGGTGGTTTCGGCGAGATTGCCTTCCATTTCCATTATTTCTTGTCCTTTAGGCTGATTGGCACCTTGATGGCCGACTTCTTCTGCTCAGCAACCGGCAGCTCCAGGGTGAGGAAGCCGTCCTTGTATTCCGCCTTGGAGCTGGCCACATCCACGTTTACCGGCAACATGATCTTCCGCTTGAATGGGCCGTAATCGATCTCCATTTGTTGATAAACTTTCTCCCCTTCCTGCTGGGGATCAAACCGGCTGCCCTCAACGATCAGGGTTTTGTCCTGCAAAGTGACATTTACCTCTTCCGGCGAGATGCCGGGGATCTCCAGCTTGGCGATCACCACATTCTCTTTTTTTAGATAATAGACGTCGGCCAGCGGCTGAAAGGCGCCGCTTTTCATCATCCGCAGGCGGGGACCACCGTAGAAGCGGTAAAACATCTCCTCAATCTCCGAGGACAGGCGCTCGAAATCAGCAAAGGGGTTTTTCTTCCTGGCCGTCATCGTTGATCCTCCATGAGGGGCTTGGAACGCAATTAAAGATGACTCATAAGATACCACACTTTTTAAAACTGAACAGGTTTAAGTAACGCAGGGTTGCCTTTTTTTATTGCCCCAAACCGGGTTTTTCAATCATCGGCCGGCGTTTCCCTGCCGGGAAGCCGGCTCATATTTGATGGATGCTTAAAAAGAGCCGGGGACACTGCCCCGGCAGAAATGAAACATATCCAAAAATTGCGGGACCCTCATTCAGCAATCATAGTAAGGATGTGGAATATCGCCGGATTTATTTGAGATATACCACCAAGTATTGCCGTTGCAGCCAAATCCGCCGGTAGCATATTTTGCTGACAGGCAAAACTCACTCGAATCTGCCCGTTGATAAAAAATCTCCACATCCTTTGATGGCCGGTATCCGTAGCTCTCAAGGTAGCTGCCGTTATTTATATATATGTTATTTTCCACGTGGTATGCCTCCTCCGCCTGGGCAGCATTGCGCAGATCGCTCTGCACCATTGCATTTTGCGCCTTCGTACGCTGGTCCAAGTAAGCGGGAACGGCGATGGCCGCCAGGATGCCAATTATGGCAATTGTTACCAGCAGATCGATCAGGGTAAACGCGCTTTCACCTGCCGGCGACATGTGCTTGTTGCTATTTGTTGCGTGCAAGCCGCCCCCCGTATTGCACGGTTAATGCGCTGCTTGACAATCTGATTGAAACAAGCAAACGCCTGATCCCACCCCGAGATTTAATCGGAAAAACTGCGAAAAGGCATTAGCATCAGAAAAAATATTCGCAGCGGGACAGCCGCGGCATACTCGCCGGCACGGTCAAGGTTCAGGCGCTGGTTGAGCCTGGCCAGGCCGCCCTGGACAGGAAATGTGATGAAGGTGACGTATCGAACTCGCACATCCTGCCCCCGCAATCAGTGGAAAACGTAACTTCATCTTATGAAGTACGACCCTAAACATAGATACCCCTCCCCCTGGCTTGCCCCTGAATTGTGAAAACCAAAAAATAATACTGCCGGTGACCTTAGTTGTTAATCGCCACTTTTTTAGTTTAATTTATGAGAATAAATGTATTTTAATATTTCGATCTGCCGCGTCACCTCTGCCGCCGGCGGCTGGATTTAAACACGCGAAAGCCAAGAGCAAGGCCGGCGAAGAGAGAACCGGCGTAGATCGCCAGCGTGGCGCCGCCTTGCCAGTGCAGAAAATGAGACATGACCATAACCGCGGCAAAGGCGAGGGCCGCCAGCAGCAGATAATCGGAATATTTGTTAAACAAGCGCATCAGGCTTATTAAGGAAAAGTGATAAAAGTGACATCGTCGAACTCGGGCTGGCTGCGGATCTCGTCCAGCACCTCGGCAGGGATGGGTTTGTCGAGTGTTACCGACATGACAGCCTTGCCGCCCATCTTCTTGCGGCCCACGTTCATGTTGGCGATGTTGATGCCGCGCCCTCCCAGGATAGTGCCAACCTTGCCGATCATGCCGGGGACATCATCGTAGCGGAAAAAGGCCATGTACTGCCCCGGCTCGATGTCAATGTCGTGCCGGTAGATCTTGACGAAGCGGGGCCGGTGCTTGGGACCGATGGTAGTGCCGCCCACCGTCAGCTCGCCGCGCTTGTCAACCGAAACCACTGTGATCATATTGGTGAAGTCCGCCGCCTTCCGGTTCCTGGACTCAGTCACCTGGATGCCGCGCTCTTCGGCGATGCTCTCGGCGTTGACGTAGTTGACCGTGTCCTCGACGCGACCCTCGAAGGCGCCCTTGAAGAACGCCACCGTCAGCAGCTTCGTGTTGTAATCGGCCAGTGCCCCCTGATAGGTGATGTCAAACTTCTCCAGCGGCCCGTCGGCAATCTCCACGATCAACCGGCCCAGCTTTTCCACCAGAGGCAGGAACGGCCGCACCACATTCATCTCTTCCGGGCTGACGGGGGCGATGTTGACCGCATTGCTGACAAACCGGTCACCCAGCGCCGCCGCCACCTGCTCGGCGATGATCGTGCCGGCGCGGTCCTGCGCCTCGACCGTCGAGGCGCCCAGATGCGGCGTAGCTATCAGGTTGTCAAACTCCAGCAACGGGTTGCCGGCCGGCGGCTCGGCCTCAAAAACATCCAGGGCGGCGCCGGCGCATTTGCCTGATTTGAGCGCTTCCAGCAAGGCGGCTTCCTTGATGATGCCGCCGCGGGCGCAGTTGACCACGCGGACGCCATCCTTCATCCTGGCAAAGGCGGCCTCGTCGACGAAGCCGGCCGTCTCCGGGCTCTTGGGCAGGTGCACAGTGATGAAATCGGCCCGCGCGTAGAGGTCATCAACGTTTTCCACGCCATCGACGCCCAGCTCCTCGAACCGGGCGGCGCTGACGTAAGGATCAAAGGCAATCACTTTCATCTTCAGCCCCTGGGCCCGCTGCGCCACCAGCACGCCGATGCGGCCGAAACCGATGACGCCGAGCACCTTGTCGGCCAGCTCGACGCCACCGAAGCTGGAGCGCTCCCACTTGCCCGCCTTCAGCGAAGCGTTTGCCTGGGCGATATTGCGGCTCTGGGCCAGCAACAGGCCGATCGTATGCTCCGCGGCGGCGACGATATTGCTCTGGGGAGCGTTGGCGACGATGACGCCCTTCTTGGTGGCCGCCTTGATGTCAACATTGTCAACGCCGATCCCGGCGCGGCCAATCACCTTGAGAGCATCCGCCGCCTCAATGACCCCGGCGGTCATCCTGGTGGCGCTGCGGATGATGATGGCGTTGTATCCCTTGATCGCCTCCACCAGCTGATCCTGCTCAATATCGAGCCTGACGTCAACGTCAAACTCCTGCCGGAGCAGGTCAATGCCGCTGTCGGCGATCTTTTCCTTGACCAGTACGCGAGGCTTGCTATTTTTTGTCAAACCGTCTCATCTCCCGTAGCTTCAATGTCTTCCGCGAATACTTTTTCCGCCGCCTGGGTGCCGGCGCCCAGCTGCACCGGATGCCCCAGGTCCATTAGCGTCATTTCCAGGGCCGTGATGGCGACGATGATGTCGCTGTAATTGTAATAGCCGCAGTGGCCAATGCGGATGATCCTGCCCTTGACCGGGCCCTGGCCGCCGGCCAGCTGCACGCCATACCAGTCGCGGATGTGAATGCGCAGCCGGGCCTCGTCCACCCCTTCCGGCACCCGCACCGCTGTTACCGAGCTGGAGCGGTCCTCGTCCGGCGAAAAAAGCGTCAGGCCCATGCCCTTGATGGCGGCGCGCGTGGCGCGTCCCATGATTATGTGGCGGTGGAAGAGCGCCTGCAGCCCCTCTTCGCGGATGAGCCCCAGCGCTGCGTCCAGACCCGCCATCAGCGACACCGGCGGCGTGAACGCCGTCGTCGGTTTGGCCTGGGCCAGCCCCTTCCTCGCCTTGAGCCAGTCGAAGTAAAAGCGCGGGCTTCTGGCTTTTTCCGCCAGCGCCCAGGCCTTGTCGCTGACGCTGACAAACGCCAGCCCCGGCGGGATCATTAGCGCCTTCTGCGATCCGGCGACGACCACGTCGATCATCCACTCGTCGGTCTTGATCTCGGCCGAGCCGAGCCCGCTGATCGAGTCGGAGACCAGCACGGCGTCGAAGTCCTCGACCACGGCGCCGATGGCCTGCATGTCGTTTACCACGCCGCTAGACGTCTCGCTGTGGGTAACGAACACCACCTTGATGTGCGGATTGGCCTCCAGGGACCGGTTAATATCGTCGGGGTTGACCGCCTCGCCGTATTCATACTCGTGAAACTCGGCAACGAGGCCGTAGGCGTCCGCCAGGTCGCGCCAGCGCTCGCCGAACTTGCCGCAGGCGGCGACGAGCACATCGTCGCCGGGTGAGCAGAGGTTGATTACGGCCGACTCCATGGCGCCGGTGCCCGAGGAAGCGAACGAGAGCACGTCGTTGCCGGTCTGGTAGACATACTTGAGGTTCTCGTTGACCCTCGCGAACAGCTCCGAGTACTCCGAGGTGCGATGATGGATGACCGGCCGCGCCATCGCCGACAGCACTTGCGGCGGCACCTGTGTCGGCCCGGGGGTCATCAAGAACTTTTTGATCATATCGTTGCCCTGTTCTTTAGAGGTTTCGAGTTTCAAGTTAAAACCCCGATGCCGGGCAACTGGAAACCAGCAACTTGAAACTTGAAACTGTTTTTTAGACTTCTTCCCCGTCCAGGATATCGTCCTTGCCGCCAATCCAGCTCATCATGCTTCGCAGCCGCTTGCCCACGATCTCGATCTGGTGGGCGGCTTCGCGCCGCTGGGTGGCGTTGAAGCTGGGCCGGCCGGCCTTGTTTTCCAGGATCCACTCGGTCGCGAAACGGCCACTCTGGATCTCGCTCAGGATGCACCGCATCTCAGCGCGGGTTTTTTCGTTGATAATCCGCTTGCCACGTGTAATATCGCCGTATTCAGCGGTGTCGGAAATGCTGTAGCGCATGCCCGTAATACCCTTTTCATACATGAGGTCAACAATAAGCTTGAGTTCGTGCAGGCATTCAAAGTAGGCGATCTCCGGCTGGTACCCGGCCTGCACCAGTGTCTCAAAGCCGGCCCGCACCAGTTCGCTGGCGCCGCCGCAGAGAACCACCTGTTCGCCAAAGAGGTCGGTCTCGGTCTCTTCCGCAAATGTCGTCTCAATCACGCCGGCCCGGGTTGCGCCGATCCCTTTGGCGTAAGCCAGTCCAATTTGCTCGGCGTTGCCGCTGGCGTCCTGATGGATGGCGATCAGCGCGGGCACGCCGCGGCCTTCGGTATACTGCCGCCGCACCAGGTGCCCCGGCCCTTTCGGCGCCACCATAACAACATCGACGTCGACCGGCGGCACGATCTGGTTGAAATGAATGTTAAATCCGTGGGCAAACATAAGAACATTGCCGGCTGCCAGCCCGGGAGCAATCTCTTCCCGGTACGTCTCGGCCTGCGAGTGATCGGGGGTGAGCATCATGATGACATCAGCCTCCGCCGCCGCCGCGGCGACCGGCTTGACGGAGAGGCCCGCGCCCTCCGCCTTCTTCCAGCTGGAGCTCGACTCGCGCAGGCCGACGACGACGCTGACGCCAGAGTCTTTCAGATTCAGCGAATGAGCATGGCCCTGGCTGCCATAACCAATCACGGCCACGGTTTTGTCTTTGATCAAATCCAGATTTGCGTCTTTTTCGTAATACATCAAATCTCCTTAAATAAAGTTTCCAGTTTCCAGTTACCAGTTAAGACCATCGATCTGATCAACCAGAAACCAGAAACCCGAAACTGTTTTTACTTTTCTCCCCGTTCGATGGCGATGCGGCCGGTGCGCACGATCTCGACGACGCCGCGCGGCCGGAGCAGCTGCTCCAGCGCCTCGATCTTCCCGGTTGTGCCCGTGACCTCGATGGTCAACGATTTCCTGCCGACGTCGAGGATCCGGGCCCGAAAGATCTCAGCGATCTGCATTACCTCGCCGCGCGTTTTCGTATCAGTGCTTACCTTTACCAGTGACAGCTCCCGGGCCACCGTCCGCTCCGGATCCAGATCGGTGATCTTGATCACGTTGATCAGCTTGTGCAG
>JACWAM010000074.1 GCA_014874265.1 Thermoleophilia bacterium
GTTTTACAGAGCCGGTTACTTATGCTCAATTAACCGTTCCTGAACGAGTTGTATGATCAGTTTAAATTATTCAGGTCATCGATATTTTGATTTATCTGACTTGTAAAGGATGATTTCTCATCGGCGGTCAGCCGCTTCATTCCGCTTATTTTGTCAACCATCTTGCCAAGTGCGTCGACCCGCCTGTCGATTTCACGGTTGGCTCTGTCCTTCAGGTTGTCCATCCTGGCCTGTACCGCCTGGCCTGTTCCGGATGCGCCCGCTGAGGTTTCAGAGCGCATTCTGTCGGCAAGCGCCTGGGCCGGAATGGCGATAGCAGCTATGAGCACTGCTAGGATAATATATTTTTTCACTGCCTTCTCCTTAATAGCCAAGATTTGTCTGTTGATCTTTCATGCTGCTGTCGACGCTGTTCATGCTGCTATCAATGCCGTTTGCCTGAACGGCGATGTTGTTCAAGTCAGTGCCGAGTTGCGAATCGGATGACTGGCCCGCATTTACGGCAGGCTCCCCCGCCGCGCCGGGCTGAGCTGCGTGGGCGCCCGGCGCCGAAACCTGGCCGGTAACCGGCGCCGCCCTGCTGCCGCCTCGGAGCACTCCGAAATATACGGCGGCAGCAATCGCCGCAAGCAACAGCGCGGTCAGGACAATCACAACTTTCTTGTGTTCCGCAAGCTGTCCGGCAAATCCGTACCGTCTATCAGCCGTTGAGTTGTAACTCATACCTGCCCCTTTCTGAAAATTCCTGCATGATAAAGCAATCGTTCCGTCTAAGCGGCTTCTCTAAATATCGGATCAGTGACGCTGTCCTTGACAGGTGCTGGACAAGGTGGGGCGGTTATTTTAATCAGATACGGGTAAGGGGGCGCAGCTCCAAGCGTTATGTAAATGTTAAATAATGGTTCTGGCGCCGGTCGCCGGTTTAGGAAATTGCAGAAGTGGTAGTTGCTGGATATGAAGCCGGCTTGAGCGTAAGTCAAAATTAATGGTTTTCGCGCTGGTTTAGGAAAAAAAAGGAAGAAGAAAGGGTTAGGAGAAAGGGGGAACGGCATGACAGAAGTGACGCAGAGCCTGGTTCCATTCACGGTTGAGAATATCACTCAAAAATGCCAGTGCGGACAGTGTCCCGTCCAGGGCAGCAGCAGTTGCGTGGCCGGTCTCGCCGGCGGCCTGGAACAGGCGCTTCAAAAAAACCCCTTGCAGAAAGAGGAGGTTCCCGGCGAGTATTGTGCCCAGGGTACGGCCTCGTGCGGCGATCTTAATTTCAGCGAGGGATGTGTTTGCGGCAACTGTGACTTATTCAGCGAGTATGAATTGTCTGGGGGCTATTTCTGTAAGAATGGCGCTGCCGGTTAATTACGGGCAGCGCCAAAGTCTTTTGCTGCCAAGTGATAGCGCTTGGCGAAGGAGACTTATTACGCTGTTAGAACTATGAAACGGCAATCCTGCCCAACTGTTTTTTTGCCAGGAAGGAAATATTAGAGGATTCTTTTTAAGTCAAATTAATCGTTTCAAAATGTATCTCTTACAAATTGATAGTCTGAACGATAAAAGCAGAAACCGGCAAGATCAGCATCACACCCAGGTGAGAAAGTCTTTCACCATCCGGGCGAAGTTGGCCGCATCCGCCGGCTTGCGGATCTTCTTAATGGAGTTGAGCACCACGCGCGGCTGGCGGTAAAACTGGCGGAAGGCGCGCTCGCGCGCGGCCATTACCCGATCAGCGCCTAACTGGGTCGTATTGATGACGGAAAAATTCTGCTCGAAGTACTTCCAGTCGGCGTTGTCGATCCAGCCGTTTTCCACGCAGCGGTCATATAGTCTTGAGCCGGGGAAGGCCACGGCGCAGTAGAACTGCACGAAATCAAGTTTGAGAAACCTGGTAAAGTCGATTGTCTGCTGCATCGTCTCTTCCGTCTCCCCCGGAAAACCCAGCACGCAATGGCCGGTAACTTCCAGGCCGGCTTCGTGCGCCATCCGCACCGCGTCGGCCGCCTGCTTGAGTGTGGTTCCCTTCCGCACCGAGTCAAGAACCTGCTGGCTGCCGCTCTCGATGCCAAAACCAATCATCCAGCAGCCTGCTTCCTTGATTGCCTGAAGCAGCTCCGGCGAGACGGTATCGACACGGCTGTTGCAGACCCAGTTAAAGCCGAGGTCGCGCCGCTTGATCTCGTTTGCCGTCTCGATAGCATATTTCTGATCGTTGGTAAATGACTCGGACCAGAACAGGAAGTCCCGCACGCCAAACTTCTCCGCCGCCCACTTCATCTCGTCCGCAATGCGCGTGGCCGAGCGTTTCCTTAGCCGCGCCCCGTAATAAATCTTGTTGGCGCAGAACGTGCAACCGTAGGGACAGCCGCGGGCGGTGGCCACCAGCAGAAAGCGCTTGTTGGAAAAGGGCAGCCGGTACAGGCCGGTATCGATCAGATCCCAGGCGGGAAATGGCAACTCGTCCAGATCTTCAATAAAAGGACGGCGATCATTTTCGTGAATCTGACCTTCGTCGTCCCGCCAGGAGAGCCCCGCCACCGCGACCAAGTCGCCGCCCGCCCGGAGCGCCAGCGCCGCATCCCGGATGGTATATTCAGGTTCGCCGCGGATAACCATGTCCAGATTTTCATCCATTTCAAAACACGATCCGGGCAAGGCGCTGGGATGGATTCCCATCGCCACCGACTTCGCCTCCGGCTGCGCCCGCCGCACCAGCGAAGCGATCGCCACATCGGTCTCAATGGAAGGAGTGGCGGTGTTAATAATCACCAGCGACGGCGCCCACTCGCGCACCGTCTGCTCGAGCGCGTCCAGGTCGACCGCTTCGACGCTGCAATCGATCAGCTTTGGCTCGAAGCCCTGCTCCCTGAGCACGGCGGCGCTGGTCGCCATCGACACCGGCGCCCATACCGCCGTCCAGGCGCCAGTGCGCTGCATGCAGCGCCCCTCGCGGACGACGTTCACCCCGTCAACCGGTGGCGGATTTAAGAACAAAACTCGCACAATAACCAGGTTTCCAGTTTCTGGTTTCAAGTTTTTAAGTTTCAGCTCTGATTTTAACTGGAAACCTGAAACTTGAAACTGTTTTAAGTGCTGTAATGAATAAGCGCCTTGACAACTTCCTTGGCCTGCGCCGGTCGCATATGACGGGCCAGCGTCCATAGCTGCCGCGGTCGGCCGTAAAAGCCATATACCAGCCGCCGCTGCCACTTGGTCAGTATCGCCGCGTCCAGCTCTCCCATCGGAAACGGCGTGAAGTAATTGAAGGAGCTGTAGTCAATCTCATTTGCGCTGCGCCGGCGCAAGTATTCGCGGAAAATGTCGGATCCCGGAAGCGGCGCCAGCAGGGCAAAGTTTGCCCGGTCAAATGGCACCCGGCGGGCAAACTCCATCGTTTCCTTGATGGTCTCAACCGTCTCTCCCGGCAGTCCGACGATAAAAAATCCGTGTGTCTCGATGCCATGACGCTTCACCATCTCCACCTTGGCGGCCACTTTGTCCAGATCCAGTTTTTTGTTATTGAGGTCGAGCACTTTCTGGCTGCCTGATTCGATGCCAAAGGCAAGACCGTAGCACCCGGAGCGCCTCATCAGAGAGACCATCTCCTCATCGAGGGAGTCCACCCGGACGCCATTGGGAGTACACCAGACGATGTCAAGGCGGCGGCGGATGATCTCTTCGCAGACAGAGGCGGCATGGCTTTTTTTCAGCGTGAAATTGTCATCCTCGAAATGGATCTCCCTGACCTGAAAATCGCGCGCCAGCAGCTCGATCTCATCGACCACATTCTCGGGAGAGCGCGCGCGCCAGCCGCGCCCCCACAGCGTCGTCGAAGCGCAAAAACTGCAATCAAACGGACAACCGCGGCTGGTCATCACCGGCGCCACGGGAAATTTCATGTGCAGCAGCTGATGCGGCAGGTCCGGATAGGTGCGCGGATCGATCAAGTCCCAGGCCGGGAACGGCAGCGAGTCCAGATCCTGCACAAAATCAGAGCGCCGCGAGCAGGTAACTTCGCCTCTTGTCTGGCGGCAGACGCTTGGCAGGCCGTTATCGAGTGGCTGCCCCGCGGCCAGCCGGTCAACGAGTTCGGGAAAGACCTTCTCTCCCTCCCCCACCACGCCAAGCTCGACGCCCATACTTTTCAGGGCGTCTTCAGGTAGGGCCGTGACGTGGGGGCCGCCCACGACCAGGGGAACCCCAGGCTGCCTGGATCTGACCGCCTCGATCAGCGCCCGGGCTGGCAGATAAGCAGTGCTCAAAATGCTGACGCCGATCAAATCCGGCCGGCGAGCCAGGACAGCTTCGGCCCCACGTTCGTCGTCCAGCCGCTCCCTGGCCAAGTCGAGAATCACCGGCTCGTGCCCGTGAAGCCGGAGGCTGGCGGCGAGGTATCCCAGCCCCAACGGCGGCGTGATTGTGTGCGCTTTTGAGTTGGGAGCGACGAGAGCTACGCGCATGAAACCAAGGTTCCTAGTTCAAAGTTCAAAGTTCCATGAAACAAAATAATATCAGACTATCAACCGCTGATAAGGAGTTGATTTGAAATAAATAGTTCCAAGTGGAATAGTCCTGGTCTTAATCCTGAAACTTTAAACTTTAATCTGGACGATCATCTTTTCTTCTGCCGGTCCTTGTCATTCCAGAATGTCAACCCCTGGAGCAAATATCGAAGAAAATCTCAACTTTGAACTTTGACCTGGAACTATTTGACCAGATTCTTTATCAGGCACCAGACATATTTGTACCAGACCCGCCAGACCACGATCTGGGAATCGCCCATCTTGCGGCCATACTCATGCGTCGGCACTTCCGAGACCCTAAAGCCGGCCTTGAGCATCTTCATGATCATCTCCTGCTCGATAGTGAAAATGTCCTCCTCGAGCGTGATGGCGCGGGCCGCTTTGGTGGAGATGGCCCGGAACCCGTTCTGGCTGTCTGTCAATTTGACTCGCCAGCGGTAATCGATCGCCAGAGTGATGATGGAGCTGCCGGTGCTGCGGATGAATTTGCCCAGGTTGCCAAATAGTTCATCACTGCCCCCCGTCCACCGGGAGCCGACCACCAGCTCAGCGTCTCCGGCCAGGATCGGCGCCACAATCGCCGGGATGTCGGCCGGATCGTGCGAGCAGTCAGCATCGATGAAAACAAGCACGTCTCCCGCGGCTGCTTCGATGGCCTTGCGGATGCCATCGCCCTTGCCGTGCCCGTCATCAAGGATTACCCTGGCCTTCAATGACCGGGAGATCTCGCGGGTTTCATCGGTAGAATGTCCGTCAATCACGAGCGTCTCGTCCGCGAGCGGCAAGACAGCGCGCACCACCTCCGCGATGGTCGGCGCTTCATTTTTGGCTATCACGGCGATGGTAATCTTCCCGGAAGCCTTGTCGCTGTCTTCTGTCAAGCTGGCTATCACCCAGTCAAGATTAATATGAATCGTGGCCGGTAAGTAGAAAAAGACCCCGGTTACAACGGGGCGCCCCTGGAAAGATCAGGCGGCAATATTGGGAGAACTCACAAATCCGGTGATGCCGGCGACAAAAGCCTCCCGTTTCGGACTCCGCAGAACCTCGGATGTCTCGTTGCGCACCGGGTTGTCCGTGACCATCAGCGCCATGGTGGACTTGATCCCCAGGTAATTCGCCAGGGCAAACATGCCGGCGGCTTCCAGCTCTACGCCCAGAAAGCCTGCTTCGTTCCATGATTTGAGTAGCTCATTGGTCTCGCGTAAGACTGCCCCGGTAGTTACAATCGGCCCTCGGAAAACCCGCTGTCCCCGGCGACGGAGAAATCCGGTAAGGTTGCTCGACAAGACGGCGTCGGCCGGTATCATCTGACCAAATTCAAATCCGTAATGTGACGACAGGCACTCGCCGGCCTGCGCCGCATCGGCGATGACGATGTCGCCGCAATCGATGTCGCTCTGCAGCGCACCGCAGGTGCCCAGCCCGATAATCGTATCCACCCGTGTGAGCGGCAGGCTGCGCATGAGGCCTTCCAGGATCACCGTGCCCGGAGGTACTTTCACGTAACCAATCAGGCGGCCGCCGATATAACCGCTGTAAAAAGTGCCAAAATGCCGGTGCTTTTTCAGGAGCGGACTGATAAAGTCCTCGCCAAAGGCCAGGAGTAGCGTTCGCGGCCGGAAAGCATGCGGATCGGTCTTCTGAAACACCCATCGCTCAGCGACAAATCTAACATATTTTTGTTCCCAGTTCATAACAAATTCAAACTTTCAATTTCCGGGTTTCGGGTTCGTAAAAATAACTGCTGGCGCGGGTTTGGCATGATTCTTCCTGCTGCGCCAGCGCCCCGCTTTCATTCGCGGTTAATCGTCGATATATTACCAGCAAATGTCTCCACCACCTAGAGACAAGGCGGCGGCCGGGTCCGCCCCCCGAAGCCGTGTGCCGATCAACGCCGCCCTCCTGAGTTCGGCGCAGTTTCTCAGGATTATTATCGGCTTTCTCTTCTTCCTCGTGCTCGCCCGCCGCCTGGGGCCGAATGATTACGGCAAATACATGTTTGCCTTTGCCCTGTCAGAGTTATTTTCCATCACGGGAGACATCGGCCTGCACGAGTACAGCATCCGCGAATTCTCCCGGCGGCCGGCGCTGCTTAAGCAGCGCCTCGCCGGCGTCCTGGCGCTGAAAACCGTTCTCGCCAGCCTGTCGGCGATCGTCATGATCGGCATCGCGCCGCTGCTAGGAAAGGATAACGCCACCCAGGCAGCCGTGGCCGCCTTTGCTATCGCCCAGATCGGCTACGCCTGGTTTTATGCCTCAACAATCTCCTACTCTGTCAAGCAGGATCTTCACATCCAGGCCTTTCTTTGGCTGCTGGAAAAGGCCCTGTTCGCTGCCGCCGGCCTGGCCTTGCTTGCCGGCGGCTATGGCTTTGTCGCGGTGGCCCTCAGCAATACCTTTGTCCAGTTTCTGGGCGGCGGGCTGGCGGTCTGGATTGCCTGGCGCCGGTACGGCCCCTTTATCCTGTCGCCGAACTGGGGCCGCTGGCTCACCAGCCTGAAGGCGGCGCTGCCCTTCGGGCTGATCGTCGGCTTCTACCTTGTTTACTTCCGGATCGACAGTGTCATGATTTCGTTCTTCCGCGGCGATTTCGAAGTCGGCCAGTACAACGTCGCCTACAACCTGGTGTCGGCGCTGATGTTCCTGCCCTCGGGGCTGGTGGCGGCCCTGTTTCCCCGCCTGGCTGGCGCTTACCGCTCACCGGCTGACGACGTTGACGCCTCCTTCCAGCGAGCGGCGCGCTGGCTGCTGGCCCTGTCGCTGCCGATGGCCGTGGGCGGCTGGTTGCTGGCGTCGCCGCTGGTGCGGCTGCTGTTTGGCCAGACCTACCGGCCGGCGGCGACAGCGCTGGCGGTGCTGATCTGGACTCTTCCCGTCTGGTTTGTCA
>JACWAM010000075.1 GCA_014874265.1 Thermoleophilia bacterium
GCTTTCTCGCTCGACTTGCATGTGTTAAGCACGCCGCCAGCGTTCGTCCTGAGCCAGGATCAAACTCTCCATGAAAGAGTTGCTTCACGGACTTCGGCGCGGCGTGAGTGCTTTGCCTTCAGGTCCGGGAATATCGCTTTGAGCTTGATCTTTTACCAGCTTCCACATCTGGAAGCCGGCCAAAGAAATTGACTGGCTTTTAGAACATGCTTCCCGGTGGATAAACCACCAGGCAAGCATATTGCTGTCTCATGCTGTTTAGTTTTCAAAGACCGCTTGCGTTCCAGGGCTCTTACCAAGGCATACGCAAATTAGTACATTAGCATTGTTGTTAAATGCCTTCAACCTGCGCCTGCTGCCGGATGACTCTCCTAAAAACTGCCAGTATTGGCACATTCAGGCGGATTTTTCAGTGGACCAGTTCCAGCTGCTTTGAGGCACAAAAATACCACCGGGAAAACACGGTGGCACGCAAGAGCACTTATATTCCAGTTAATGCTCTAGCGATACCTTCCGGTTATGGAAGAAGTCAAATACAGTGACAATCAACGCCCTTCTTCATTTCCCGAACTTGTAGTATAGAGGCCCCACATGGCAGAGTCAAGGTAATTTCAAGGTCCATCCTGCCTCATAAATATACCCGCTGCGGGCCGCTATAAACCATGCTTGTGTCGCGATTATGCCTGTATTTCAAGATATTTTCAAAGACGTGTGCTGAAGATCATTGCCGCGTATCTATTTTAATCGGCCCGAATCAGAAGGTTCTTGAGTTGGACGATCTTTAAGAACGTCGTCCACCCAGCTCAGCGCCGCGGCGACCGTCGGGAAACCGATGGTGCTGGTCAGCAGGATCACCACGTGTTTTACCTCATCGGAGGTGGCCCCGGCCTGAAGCGCCTGGCGCACGTGGCTGTGCACCGCCCCTTCGGAACGGATGGCCACTCCCGCCGCAAGCTGCACCAGGTGGCTGGTTTTAACGTCCAGCGGCCCCTGCTTTGCCGCCGCTTCACCGAGGCTTGCGAGCGCCACCATGTATTCTTTATAGTTCTTGCGCAGATTAACGTAATGCTCTGGCAAATCCATCCGGGACATTACTACCCCTTTCCGGCTGTTTATTGGGCAATGCCCGCCGACTGCAATGCTCAAACAGACAAAAGGCATTCCTTGTTCTGGCGCCGGCCGGAAATACCTTCCCCTCGCAGCCTTCCTTAAGCATCCGGCCGGATTATCCCGTGATATTTTGTCGACTTGCCTGCTTTGATTGTGGCCCCGGAAAGACCGTCAAAAACAACCGTTTCAGAGTCGATTGGCCGGTCTGCGATGAAGACGCCGCCCTGCTTGATGCGGCGGCGGGCTTCGGAACGGGTAAGTCCGAACCAGCGCTGCAGCAGCTTTGGCAGGTAAACGCTGCCGCCTTCATTGTCACCTGGCTCCAGCCGGCACTCGACAAGATCGGCGCCGGCGTCAAGTTTTTTGTCGCGGAAAAGCTCGTTGAAATGGCGCTCGGCGGCGGCGGCGGCTTCTTCGCTCCAAAACCGCGCCGCCAGCTCCCGCGCCAGTGCCGCCTTTTGATCGCGTGGATGGTGCGTGCCATTAAAGGTGCCACGCTTGATATCTTCAATCTCCGCTTCGGAGCGTGAGGTCAGCAGCTGAAAATACTTCATCATGGCGCTGTCGGGGATGCTCATCACCTTGCCAAAAATTTCATCGGGAGGCTCGGCGACGCCGATGTAGTTGCCCACCGACTTGCTCATCCGCTGGACTCCGTCGGTGCCCGGCAGGATCTCGTTGGTGAGCACCATCTGCGCGGGCTCGCCATAATATTCCTGCACGGCGCGGCCCATCAGCATATTGAACTTTTGATCGGTTCCCCCCAGCTCTACGTCCGCCTTCACGGCGACCGAGTCAAAACCTTGCAGCAGCGGGTAGAGAAACTCAAGCATGGAAATCGGCTGACCGGCGCGAAAGCGCTTCTCAAAATCGTCGCGCTCAAGCATTCGCGCCACCGTCGTCGCCGACATCAGCTTGAAGATGTCCTCCAGCTTGAGCGGCGCCAGCCACTCACTGTTGTGGCGCACCTCCAGTTTTTCCGGATCCTGGTCCAGCACTTTCCGGGCCTGCTCCTGATAAGTCCTGGCGTTGATTTCAATGGCCTCCGATGAGAGCCGGGGTCTGGTCTTTGATACCCCGCTGGGATCGCCGATGCGGGCCGTGTAATCGCCAATGATCAGGACGGCCCGGTGGCCTGCGTCCTGGAACTGGCGCAACTTGGTCAGCACCACCGTGTGTCCCAGATGAATGTCAGGAGCTGTGGGATCAACCCCCAGCTTCACGCGCAGCTGCCGTTGCTCCCGGCCGGCGGCCTCAAGCTTTTCTTCCAGCGCTCCTGCCGGCAGCGACTCGACGCAGCCTTTGGTTAGCATGGACAGAATTCCGGGATCGATCACCATGGCCGTTTAAAGTTGGCTCCAGCGGCCAATTAAGAATGCTCCGCAACCAAAGCAAAAAGCATTAACACGTAATCCCCTACAGGTAGTTTGGAGACGCAAGCGCCGCATATCAATGAGCCGCATGCCTTGCTATTTTCGCAGGATCAGGAAGGCGCCGCCGGCTCTGTCCGGAGGCTCCCGGTGGAGCTTGCATAGCAATGGCCCGGCCACAACCGAGACATGCCGGAACAGCCGGTCCCGCAAACGCGCTCCGATCGGAAGAGGACGGTAAACAACCCTCTGTCCGAATGAAAACTCATCATTGAAGTAAAGTATCTCCACCAGGCTCAGACCGCTGGGCTCAATCAGCCTCTCGTTGATGCCAACCGCATCATAACGACGAATGTGACCAAATTGTCCCGCTTCCTCAAACTGAAAAGACGGCGCATAAGGAACGGTGATTATGGCTACTCCCCCCAATTTTAAAACCCGGCCGATCTCCGCCATGGCCCGCCGGTCCCCGTCCCCGGGGATATGCTCTATCACCGAGACGCTCACAACTTTGTCAAACGTTTCGCCTTCCATGTTCAAGGCGGTGGCGTCCTCGAGGCGAAGATCCAGATTCTCCAGGCTGAGTTTGGGAATGAAATCCTCGCTCATGGCCACCGCCGCTTCTTCAAAGTCGGTAATAACAAAATTTGCTTTGGAGTTGCGCCATGCCAGATAGAGGCCAAAGGAGCTCCTGCCGCCGCCGACTTCCAGCACCGAGTCGCCCACCTGGATCTGCAGCTTCGAAGCCACCAGCGGATATTCAATTGAACGGGAGAAATCAATGCCATCCCAGAAAGGGCCGAGACCCATTCTGGCCTGAAAAGCATAATAGTCGAGTGACAGCTCCAGCTGATGAATCATGCCGTAAAAATCCCAGTTGATCTGTTACTTCTTGACCGAGGCTCGCTGTTTCAGCCGGCTTACCCGGGTAAAGCCAGAGCAGGGCAGCACTTTTATGCCTTTATTCTCCAGCTCGTCAACAAACAGATTTATACCGATTGAATCACTGGCGTCGTGGCCGGCAATAACAACGTTAATCCTGCTCTTTTCCGCCTCCTCCCGGTTCTTCTCGCTAATATGCATGCCTACCAGCGTGCCGACGCCGGCGTCGGCAAGCTTCGCGATGGCCTCCGCCGGCCCCCCGGTGCCGCCCGTCATGTCAACCAGAATCTTCCCCGCGCGGCGCTTCTGACTCCCGACGACGATTGTAGGCCCCGCATTTTGGCGCGCAGCCTGCCGGTATTCCGGAAGCTCCTTCAGCTCCTTGACCACTTCTTCCAGCGTCAGACCATCGCCCTTACGATCGAAATGCTTCTGCAAAAACGCATTTACCAGGTTGTCGCAAGGTGTGTGCACGCACATAAAAGGCATCTCCAGCAGGCGGGCGGCATCCACCGACCGCTGGTGATTAAGCGGCAGTATGCCGCGCATGACCTCCGACTGCCGGCCCTCGAGGACGGCCTCGCCAATATTTATGGGAACCCCCATCTGATGCCAGATGTCCGCCTGAACGCCCATGACATCGGCCAGAGCGGCCAGTGCCTTCCCTTCCGGATGATGGCTCATCACCAGGTCGATGACAGTGCCGCGATCCCGGAGCCGGTCGGCCAGGATCACTTCCTGGGCTTCCATATCAACACCCGCGATGATGCTACGCACCTCCATCAACGGGTCGCCATTCAGGATCCGCGTGTCGGCAAAAGGGTTGACAAGCTTGTCAGTGTCGTAGTCTTCCCTTTCTATGCCTTCGAGCTTGTCGTAAACTTCCTTTTCTTTTTTCAGGAGCCGTTCAACCTCCCGCTTGCCTCTCGGGTCAGCTTTTATTCCTAAGGCAATTGCCAGATCGTAGATCTCATGCAGCTTCATTTACCCTCTCCTTTCGCCGTCAGTGCCCGTGATAAAAACTTGCTGCCGGCGGCACAGTAGCGCCACTTTCGCCGCGTGCCAACCCTGATGCCAATCCTTGGCGTTGCCACAACTCCCTGGCTTTGCCAATCAGCGAACCGGTCATAAATCTTCAGCCGGCCCTGATAAACAGGCAAGCCGTAATAAGTCAGATCGATGCCAAGGGCTGCCGCTAATTTCCCCGGCCCGTTGCAAAGCTGACCCGAGGTGGCCGCCGCCGCCCGGCGCGCAAACATTTCCTTAACGCCATCCGTGGGCTCCAGGGCCCGGATCAGAACCGCCGCCGGCCGGCCCTCGTCTTCACAGACGACGTTAAGCAGATGGTGCATCCCGTAGCTGAAGTATACATACGCCCTGCCAGGCGGGCCAAACATAACCTGATTGCGCGCGGTCATGCCGCGGCTGGCGTGACAGGCCGGATCGTCGCCGCTATACGCTTCCGTTTCGACAATCAGTCCGCCAACCCCTTTGTTTGTCAGCTTGCAGCCAATCAGATCGCGAGCGACCGCTCGCACGTCCCGGGCGTAAAAAGATTCAGGCAGAATTAAACGTTTCACGGCTGGCGGATCGTGTTTCTAAAAATTGACTTTTTAACACGTCGGGGTTGGTTTTATACTGTGTGGTTTGAAATTATTGCGATAGAGATTCAACTGTTTCCTGCATCGCCTTCAGCCGCTCGCCGGCGAATTTCAGCTGCGCCGCAACCTGCTCCGGCGCCGTGCCGCCGTAGCTTTGCTTCCGCGCCACGGCAGACTCAAGATCAACAACCTGAAAGAAGCCGTCATCGAACGCCGGTGACTCCGCCTTAAGCTCCGGCAGCTCGAGATCGACAAGCATCCTTCCCTCATCGATGCACTTGCGCACAAGCCTGCCGACGATCCGGTGCGCGTCGCGGAAAGAGACACCTTTGCCAACCAGATAGTCAGCCGCGTCGGTAGCGACCGCAAAACTGGCCTCGGCCGCCCGGCGCATCCGCGGCGAATCAAACGTGAGGGTGGCGGTCATTTCCGCGGCGACCGGCAACATCAAGAGTAGAGCGTCTGCGGTGTCAAATACATATATTTTGTCTTCCTGCATGTCCTTGTTATATGCCAGCGGCAACCCTGCCATCAGCGACGTTAATCCCAGGTGATTGGCTGCCAGCCGGGCTGCTTTTCCTCGGATTAGCTCGCACGCATCGGGATTCTTTTTTTGCGGCATGATGCTTGACCCGGAAGTAAAATCATCTGATATCTCGACAAAACCAAATTCCTGGCTTGACCACAAAATGTACTCCGCGGCCAGCCTTGACAAATGCACACCCAGGATGGCGGCCGCGTTTAAATAATCAAGCGCGAAATCGCGGTTGGAAGCGTCATCCATGGAATTGGCGCCAGGACGGTCAAAACCAAGCGCAGCCGCGACTTCATCGCGCCTGACCGGGTAATTGACGCCGGCAAGGGCGCCGGCTCCCAGCGGCATTGTTTTAGCGGCGTCCAGCGCCCGCCAGAAACGGACAAAATCACGCGAGTACATCTCGAAATAAGCCAGCAGATGATGCGCCAACAAAACCGGCTGCGCCCGCTGCAAGTGAGTATATCCCGGCAGAATGACTTCTCTGCCGGCGTCAGCCTGGTCAAGCACCGCCTCCATCAGCGCCGCCAGGCCGGCCAGATGCTGGCTGATCTGATCCTGGATGTAAAGAGCCAGATCGGTCGCGACCTGGTCATTACGGCTGCGGGCCGTGTGCAGTTTCTTGCCGGCATCCCCCACCAGATCGATTAGCTTTTTTTCAATGGCGGTATGAATATCCTCGTCCTCGAGGCTGAAAACAAAATCGCCCTTGGCGATCTCGCCCATGATTTGGCCCAGACCCTGCTCGATCTTGCTGAATTCTTCCCCGGTGAGGACGCCGATCCCGCTCAGCATCCGCGCATGCGCGATCGATCCCCGGATATCGTACGGCGCCAAGCGCCAGTCAAAGGAAATCGACGCATTCAACTGCTGGAACAGTTCGTGTGGCGGTTTCTGAAAGCGACCGGACCAAAAAAAATTATCTTTGTCAGAATCTGGTTCCAAGGTCAAAGTCAAGTTTAAAGTATCTGGTTTCTGGTTTTAAAGATCATGGCGATTATTTATAATTTGTTAAAAAAATTAAAACTGATCATACAACTCGTTCAGGTTCCGTCCGAACCGGCTGATATCTTCTGTTAGTAAACAAAAACAGGAGGTATCTCATGATCGGCCCCAAGACACTCATGGAATTTATGGAGA
>JACWAM010000076.1 GCA_014874265.1 Thermoleophilia bacterium
CATCGGACGTCCGGCGCCGGACCACGAAATATGTCAGGAAGGCAGCGATCAACAAACGTGTCTCTTCCCACGTTTTCCGGCATTGTTTTGCCACTCATCTTCTTGAGGGCGGTGCCGACCTGAGGGCGGTTCAGGAGTTGCTGGGTCACACTTCGATTTCCGCCACTCAGCGTTACACGCATCTTAGCGGCGGACATCTGAGAAAAATTTATGAGCGCGCTCACCCGCGGGCGCGACTGTGGACGGAATAGAACGTGCCGGAAGATAACAAAGAAATAAAAGAACTATGGCGCCGTTACAAGGAGGATGCGGATCCTGAGGCGCGCGACCGGCTCATTCTGACATATTCACCCTTGGTCAAATATGTCGCCGGCCGCATGGGCACCAATTTTCCGTCACATGTTGATGAATCAGATCTGATCAGCTACGGACTGCTGGGACTGATTGGGGCGATCGAGCGGTTCGATTTGTCCCGAAACATCAAATTTGAGACTTATGCCATCACCCGCATCAAGGGCTCGATTCTGGATGAGCTCCGCTCGCTGGACTGGGTGCCCCGTTCCGTGCGCAGTATGGCCAGGCAAATCGAGCGCAGCAGCGCCAAGCTGGAAAACAAGCTGCACCGGGCGCCCACCGATGAGGAGCTGGCCAAGGATCTGGGCCTGACAATGGAAGAATTTCAGGAAGCACTAACAAGGATCAGCTCTAGCACAATAGTCGCTTTGGAGGAGCTTTGGACCATCTCCAGCACCGGCACCGAATCAGTGGCGCTGATCGACACGATTGAAGACCGCCAGAGCAAGGATCCCGCCGCCGTCGTCGATGTCAATGATGTCAAGGAGAGGCTCGCGGGCGCCATCTCAAATTTGCCGGAGCGGGAGAAAATTGTTATCGCTCTTTACTATTATGAGGGACTCACGCTGCGCGAAATTGGTGAAGTGCTCGGCGTGACTGAATCGCGGGTGTCACAGCTTCACACCAAAGCTATCCTGCGGCTTAAAGGCCGGCTGAAAGACCAGGTCGAACCGGCTCAGATCCAGTGAGATTCAGTTAGAAGTTAGATCCAATGATTTCGGCGCCGCTCGGGCAATAAAAAAACTGCGTCACCGCAGCCTCTCTTACAAATGCAAAAGAGCAAAATATTATTTTTGTCACGGCTAACAAAGCTTGCCGCCCTGAAATAAAAAAGAAACGGAAGCCTGATTAATTCCAAGCTTAAGGTTTCTGCGAGCCGTGATCTTCCTCGTCTTGCCCACAGGTCCCCCTGATTCCGCAGTAAGCCAACACCGCAACTACTGGGGCCAGCACCAGGATGAAAAACAGAAATATGATTAATTCAACTGGCACCGATGTCACCTCCTAGTGCGCATATATATATGTTTAGTATACCATCCAAAGGGCTTTGTAAACAGATCGCCCACGCCACGCCCGCAACATTCACGATTGCTCGATGCAATAATAAGTGCGCCGGCGTGGTATTTGCAAGTTTGTTGCACTTTGCACAATGACCTTCTGGGTGTTCCTGAATTTAACAATCAATATGAACATCGGATCTTTTCGCCGGGTCTGAAGTCAATAAGATAGAAAAAAATTTCATAAATAGGCTGCAGATGAAGATTTTTTCCGTTTAAAAAATGCTGCTTAAAATAATTAAACTAATCGAGTTTGACACCCGCATACTGCGAAGTGTAGAATTTCGTCCGGCTGCTTGTGCCTTTTTTCACTGATACTCGAGCAGGGGAGTAAATTGAAGGGTCGTTCAATTTTAGTCGTGGTTCTGCTAGTGGTTTTGGTTGGTCTTGGTGGGTTAACCTTCTGGGGGGTACGCAAAACCAATAACCCTGATTTTTGCTCCAGTTGCCATATCATCAAGCCCTATGTGGACACTTGGAAAACCTCTTACATGGGCAAGGCAGGCGTTACCTGTATTGACTGCCATTATGAACCCGGGGTACTCGGCTACGCTCGTGGGAAGATTTATTCTTTCATCAAGCTGACCGAGTACGGGCTCCATACCTACAATAATCCGCCCGCTTCCGTCGACCTGCTGACCAGCACCTCTTGCGAGCAATGTCACGGCGATCAACGTAATCCGAATTTCCCGAACGCGCAAGACGTTGTGAATGCGAAAGCGCCCAGTTATCCCAAGATAAAAGTTACCGATCCGACCAATCCCAGCAACACGATCATGTTTCCCCATGACTTTCACGTCAACGTGGTGCAGCTGAATTGCTCGGATTGTCATTCGGCTGTCGTGCACGGTACCCAGCTCATAGCGGACCGGCCTCAGGCCGAGGCCAAATCCGAGTTCTGCGCGAGTTGCCATTCGGGTGACACCGCACCGATCCTGTTTGGTGCGATCAAGCCATCCGGCCTGACTCATCCGGGCGATCCGCACATTGATACCAATGTCTGGAAAAATAATCATTGGCGCCTGGCGCACGGCCCCGGAGTTATTAACGGCGTTAAATATGACAAGATCCAGCCAAAGACCTGTCTCGCCTGTCATCAGGACCCGACGGTGGCAACCGGTTGCAAGGGCTGTCATTTCCCGTCCGAGCCGCTGTTTACGGAGACTCCGCAGGCACAGACAGACAGCGCCGAGCCGCTCGGGATGTTCGGACTTGTCATCGGCGTCTTTTTGGTGGCGCTGGTTCCCTATCCAAAGGTCAAGAAGTTTATATTCGAGGGATGGATCGCAACGATCCTCGCGACAATCGTGGTACTCACGGACGCGTATGCCATATATAAAGTAATTGACCAGGTTATTTTCACTGAAGCGGGCAGCCGTAACGTGGGGCCGGTAACCCTTTGGGTCGCCTACTTGCTGGGAAGCGCCAGCTTGCTGACTTTCCTGTTTCATCAGGGAGTTTTGAAGCCGAGACGAAGGAGGCTATCCGGGAAATGAATGATGTGAGCAAACAAGGCGCGGACGCAAATCGCACCGAGAGCGCCCTGGAGATAACGCGACGGCGGTTTCTTACCATACTGTTCGGGATTGCATCGGCGCTGGGGTTGAGCGCATTCGCGGCGCCGCTGATCAGGTACGCTTACCCAGTCGTCAAAGGAACGGTTTACGAAAAGCAAAAAGTCGCCGCCGTTGCCGACGTAACCAGCGATGGCGTCTCCTTTGATTATCAGGATATCCCGTCTTTTTTGATTCAAAAAAAGGACAAGAGTTACGCGGCCTACTCGCTTGTTTGTACACATCTCGGATGTATAGTCAAATGGGAAGCAGCAAATGACATCTTTCATTGTCCCTGCCATGGCGGCAAATTCAATGAGAACGGCATCAACATTTCCGGGCCGCCGCCAAAACCGCTCACGGAATACAAAGTACTGGTCGAAGCCGGGCAGATTTACGTAAAAGGAGTTTTACGGGATTCCAGCTCCTGATGCATATAATTATGAATGTGAATTGGATCGATCAATTTAGCGGGCGACATGGAATAATTGTGGAGGATTTCTGAAATGAGTTTGGGAGTTGTCGATTTCTTAGACGAGCGCCTGGATGTGCGGCGCATCAGCCGGGAATTTGCGGAGCACAAAGTCCCGGATCACGTAAACTGGCTGTATTGCTTCGGCGGTATCACCTTCCTGTGTTTCCTGATACAGGCGGCAACCGGCGTCCTGCTGGCCTTTTACTACCGACCCGGGTCAGATACGGCTTATACCAGCGTGCTCCATATCATGGATGACATGCCATACGGCGTGGTCATTCGCAGCCTGCATGCGTGGACAGCCAATATCATGATCATCATGGTGATCGTTCATATGCTGCGCGTATTTTTCCACGGCGCCTACCGGCCGCCGCGCGAGCTAAACTGGGTAACCGGCGTGCTGCTATTTTTTATGACGGTGACCTTCGGGTTCTCCGGATACCTGCTGCCGATGAACCAGCTTTCCTACTGGGCGACCAAGGTTGGCACTGAGATTGCCGGTGCCATGCCGTTTGTCGGCGGTTATCTTCAGGACTTCCTGCTCGCCGGTTCCAAGATTGGCGACGCGACACTGACGAGGTTCTACACGATTCACGTGATTATCTTGCCGATTGTACTGTCAATGTTCCTGGCAGCGCATTTTTACATGATCCGCAAGCAGGGGATTGCCGACCCGCTGTAAGGCAAGCGGTTAAGATCAAGAAGCCGAGCGAGGAGTTAAATGAGTCCAGAGACAAGCCATTCGCATGACGAACACGACCAGGGCGGCGTGCCGTTTCTTCCGGATCATTTCGTCAAGGAGGTAGCGGTCATTGCCCTTGTCATGGGCATCCTTATCTTCCTGGCTACTTTGATGCCATCCCCGATGGGATTGCCGGCCGACCCGCTGAAGACGCCGCTTGGCATTAAGCCCGAATGGTATTTCTTAAGTGTCTATCAGATCCTCAAGTATGTGCCAAAAACGATTGGCATTGCCTGGTCTTTTTTGATATTTCCGCCGATTCTGATCATATTTCCGTTTTTCTACCGGTTTTATGCCCGGTTTAAATACGGCAGGCTGATCTTGCACACGGTCGTGGCAATTGGCGTCTTCCTCGCGGTCTTCCTGGCCGCTCTGGCTTATCTCGGCTTCGAATAGAGACTTGCGGGGCAGTCACAGCGTCGCCGCGATGGCCGCGCTGTTTAAAACAGGATCCGATGCCGGCATGTAGGATTCGCTTAAAGCGCCAATGTGAGAAAAAGACCAAGTCGTAAATGCTTAACCGGGCCTGATTCGTCGCAAGAAGAAAATCAATTAATCAATAAGGTGCAAGGGGGAAGGGTAGAACAACCGAGGAGTTTCTCCCGGGTTGTTCTCACAAGTTGGGGGCGAAACTACTTATGGTTAACGAATCTCGCAGCGATTCCGCCGCAGCTCCCGCCGCCAGGTAACTATCAGCTCGCCGACGGTGAAGGCAACAACGCACGCGCCGAAGAAGATGACGGTAAATGCATCAATTAATGCCATTGAATCATAGGCCATAGGGCAATCTCTCCTTGAATTCCCTGATTTACATGCTTGCAAGATTATGATAATTGTCTTTTAGCGATTTGGCAAGCGCCTTATTGCTTCAGACGGATTGCCGCCGTTTTCTGGTGGATTGGGGGAAGCGGCCAGGATCCATGACCCGCAGGAGCATTTAGTGGATACGGTTATTGCGGGGATACATGCTGGCGGGAAAAGGAAAAATGGCAGCCATGCCGTCATCTGGCTGGCGGCGATATTCGTTCTGGCGGTCGCCATGAGGATCATTGCTGTTCTGTCGCGGCAAATGATTCAGTTTGATGAGACATCGTATGTCCGCATGGCTGATAATCTTCTGCTGGGAAAAGCTCCCTGGGACATCACCCACGCCTCCGCCACTCACTTCTCCATCCTTTATCCAATTGTCACGGCTTCATTTGCTGTGGCGATCCACAACACGGTGGCGGCCGCCTATGTTGTTTCCGTCCTGTTTAGCTCGTTGCTGGTTTTGCCGGCATTCATGTTCGGCAAGGTAATGTGGAATCACCGCATCGGTCTCGCCGCCGCGGCGCTCATCGCGGTGCTGCCGGTGCTGGTGGACAATGGCAGCATCATCGACGGCCAGAACCTGTTTGCTTTCTGGATATTTTGCGCCATGTTCTTTGGTTACCGGATGCAGTTCACCAAACGGTGCATGTGCGGCATGCTTTCCGGCACATGCCTGGGAATCGCTTATCTTGATGATCCATCAGCCCTTTACTATCTGGTAGTGCTATTCGGACTGCTGGTATTTATCGGCTTCCGGCAGGGGGTGGCCAACTACGCAAACAAGGCCGCCTCGCAATTTGCCTTGATGTTCCTGCTGTTTGCCATTCCTAACATCATTTTCCTTTCCGTCGAGACGGGCACGCTCTCCCTGCAGGCCCGGCCAATGGATCAGCTTTACGCCGCCGTCCACGATCTGACGCCCGGCAGCATCAGCTTCGAGCGCCAGATGATGTCGCTTAAAGCCTCCGGAAATCTGGTTCTGACTCAACTGCAGCACGGAGACGGCCTTGTCGAGACAATGGTCAAGGAGCCTCTTACGTTAATACGGTCATCGTTACGAAAGGACTATATTTATTATGTGAGGGAAGTCGCCATTCTCTTTCCGGCCTGGCTTTTGATGCTGATCGGGCTGGGCCTTTTCAAAACAACCTGGAGCCGCCGAGAGTCGCTTAAATATGGATTTTTTGCGTTGATGCTGCTTCCTGTCCTGTCTTTGCCACTGAAGTGGCCTGATGTGCGCTTCATGCTCCCGTTCATGGCGATCTTTATGCTCTGGGCGGCAAAGGGCTGGATGAATCTGGAAGCATGGGGCATCGGTACCGTAGGTTCGGTTCTGGGCTGGCGGGGAGAGCATCCGCGTGGCCGGCTGGCGGTGCAGGTGGCGCTCGCCCTTCTCGTGCTGGTGCCGGTTGCCGCGCTGTCGCTATGGACGGTGACTCGGGGCGGTTATCCTGTAGAATATAAACAAGCTGGCGAGTGGCTAAAAACTCACGGAGGCAAAGACAGCCGGATAATGAGCCGGGAGGATTCGACCGCGTATTATGCCGGCGGCACCCTCGTTTTGCTGCCATTCGCATCCCCCAGCCAGACGCTGGCATATGGACGCCGCCAGGGAGCCAATTACCTGGTAATATCGCGGCAAGTTGTGAACGAGTATCGGCCGCAACTGGCCAGCCTGCTTGATCCCCGGAAGGCGGGAGCCGGTCTGAAGATGATTTACCGGGCTGGAGCAGGCGGCCCTGCGGATACGATAATATATCAGTTGATTAAATAAACTGATCATACAACTCGTTCAGGAACGGTTAATTGAGCATAGGTAACCGGCTCTGTGAAACGGACGCAGCGGTTTAGAACCCGGCGAAAAAGATCGGTTCGCTGGCCTCGCCGGTTGAACCGGTAACAAA
>JACWAM010000077.1 GCA_014874265.1 Thermoleophilia bacterium
GTACATCTCCATAAATTCCATGAGTGTCTTGGGGCCGATCATGAGATACCTCCTGTTTTTGTTTACTAACAGAAGATATCAGCCGGTTCGGACGGAACCTGAACGAGTTGTATGATCAGTTTTGGTGATTAAAAGTAAAGATCGCGACAAGGGGTGAAACTACTACTTTGCAGACGAAAAAATACAACCAAAGTTGTATTGCCTGGAGCAACAAGCCGAGATATGATTCGAACGTAATTTCCCGCTTTCACCTTGGTTTGGTCTGATCCTGATCAATCGAAAGGGTGAGGTGGGAGTTTTGGCGTGCGTAGAAAAAAAAGGAAGTTTGGCGGGCGTCTCGGTAATTGCGGCGGGATTTCTGTTGATGGTGCTCGCCCTTTTTGTTTTGGCGGAACCGGCGGCGGCTTCTGCGCCCGGAGACAAGTATGTATTTGGCGCGGATTCGCCCCTGGCGCTCTCCCATGACTACCAGCAGCAGCATCCTGAGACAAGCGGCAACATTGCAGTCTGGGACGACGCCCGCCCAGGTGGCGGCTTCGGCAATCCAATGCGAATCTTCTACAAGGATCTGTCCAAGAGCGATCCGGAACAGCCGCTGGTTGAAAAGCCGGGCACAGGCTTGACACAGGATGGGGAGTTTAACCCGGCAATCGACGGCAATCTCGTGGCCTGGCTGGTGGGATCCGTCTCGGTAAACACGATTCACTTCATGTTGTTAGGGGATGGTTGCCCCGGAGGGTCGGGGTGTGACCAGGCGCTTGTTATCCCGGGAGCGCGCCCCGTAAGCCTGGCAGTCTCCGGCCACCGCATCGTCTGGGACGATGTCCGCGGCGGCTATGCGCAGAACGACATCTACATGTTCGATCTGGACAATCCCGATTTGGGAGCGCAGCCGCTGATAACCACGCCGGGCGAAGACATTCATCCTGACATTGACGGCGACTGGCTGGCGTGGATACACAATGACAGTTATGTTATGGGAGTCCCAAAGGTAAACGATGTCTTTGCCAAAAACCTGACAACGGGCGAGGTCAGACAGATTACCCTCGATGCCGGCGCGTCGCTCCAGCAACAACCTTCCATTAGCGGCGCCAAGATCTCCTGGTGGGTAAATGGACCTACGGGAAGCTATGCGATGGATGACCGGGTTTTTGTCTATGATCTTATCAGCGGAACCACTCAGGCAATTCCTCAAAGTGACCACGCCGATTCTGACAATATTGACGGAAATATAGTTGTCTGGTGCCAGCCTTCAACCGGCCGGCTGCTAATGAATAATCTTGCCACCGGCATCACGCAGGCGGTATCTGACGGCGGGGCCTATCTGAGCAGCCCGAATGTCTCCGCCACCTCTGGCTATATTCTCTGGCAGGATTCGCGCCTGGGCGTAAGGACTATCTTTAAAAACCGGATCGGGGATACGGCCCAGCAGTTGTCGAACAGATACAAACCAGAGCTGAAAATGTCGAGGGATGAAAATTTCTGGCCGATGCCGGTGGAGCAGATTCTGACGGCGCCGGGAACTTGCCTGCGTAAAAGAAACGATCCCGCGTTTACGCCTCTGCAAAATCCCTCTGTTCACGACCTGGCAACAAAAGCTTCTGTCTTAGACTTTTACGTCGACCTGGCAGGAAATTCCGTGGAGGCGGGCGGCGGCGATCCTTCTATCTCAATTGATCGCAGACTTGTCAACTGGTTATATGCAATTCCCTACCGCGAACGCAAGGATCAATTCCCCGCCAAGATTTATGCACGGGTTGTTTCAAGGCCGGCCGGCAATTCTCACTCGTTCATTCAGTATTGGCTCCTTTACTACGCCAATGACTATCCCGAATTATTTCACGAGGGAGATTGGGAAGTAGTGCAGGTTGACCTTGATGGAAATCTTGAGCCTTACAGGGCCGACATCAGTCAGCATGGCGGTGGCCGGTGGCGCAACTGGACCGGGCCCGGATCAGCGGAAAAAGCCGGCGTTAACTCCACGCATCCGGTGGTATACGTGGCGCAGGGTTCGCATGCCAACTATTTTAAAGCCGGGGATTATTCGAATTTCATTAAATCCTGGGATGCTGCTCATGGCGATGGCGTGATTTTGAATGGAACGAATGATCCGTCAGCCCCAAACACCGACGCCGAGGTGATCCCGGAGCCGGCAGGCGCCGGCAATTCTCAGTTTGAGTGGCTGCAATTTCCTGGACAATGGGGAGAGTTTACGGGCGCCAACGTCGGAATCTGGCCGGTTCTTTTCGGAGGCGAGCGCGACGGAGCTGACAACCCGCCGGTGCAGGGATACTGGAAGTATGGCTTTTCCTGGCCCAATGAAACCTGTGACAGCTGTGAGGATCAATCAGCTCAAGGAACAGACACCGAAGTGACCGCTCTTTCGCCAGTGGATCTCAGCCTTTATGATTCCCAGGGCCGTCACACCGGCAAGAATCCTGACGGCGGCATCGACGAGCAGATTCCAAACTCTGAGTACCTGGAGTATCCGGAAATGCACCGAAAGAGCGTCATCATCCATGGGGGCGATATCAGTGCCGGGTACCGGATGGAGGCAAATGGCACCGGCACGGGCACGGCAGAGCTTATCGTCACCGTACCTGATCACGATTCGGGCAAGGTGGATACTTTAAACTACGACAATATCCAGGTAAATCCGGCTACCAGGATCTCGATGACACTGGCTGCTTCCCGGAAGTTTACGGCTTCAATAGATACTGATGGCAGTGGCGCGGGCGTGATTGAAAAGGCGCCTGACACCACCGCTACAAATTCAGTTGACTTTACGCCCCCCGCCCGAATTTCCGATCTGGCGATAACTTCCACCGGCCCGGGAACGGCGACAATTGCCTTTACCGCTCCCGGCGATGACGGCAACACCGGTACCGCAACGTCATACGATCTTCGTTACTCAACCTCCGCGATCCGCGATCAGTACTGGAACGACGCCACTCCAGCCGGAGGCCTGCCGGCGCCGCTTCCCGCCGGAAGCAGGCAGACGATCACCGTAAGCGGGCTGGACGATCACGCCACTTATTATTTCGCTGTCAAAGCGATGGACGACGCTGGCCTGTTCTCTCCCTTGTCAAACGCCGCCGCTGTCAGCATGGCTGTTCCCAACTTGAGCTGGAGGCTGGAAAAGGTTTATTGGACCGGATTTAATGATTATGAAAACCGGGTGCTTTCCGTCGATTACCGGTTGCTTAACTCCGGTCCCGGAGTCGCCAGAACCCCGACGTTATATTCCTCCGCCTCCGACCCGTCAGAAGTTCATACCGTAACGCCGTTGCCGCTGCCTTTGCCAGACCTGTCTGCCCAAAAATGGAATCTCGTGACCATAAAGTATCACGTGCCGGCGGGGATCGACGGTTTTATGACGCATACTAACGCCTATTGCCGCGACGATGCGGGCCGTACTTACTGGTTCCCGGGGCCGGAAACGAATTAACTGCGAACAGGTTATGGCTGTATAGCGATTTTCCGAAAAACAAAAGGGAGGTATGCAATGGTCCGCCATAATAAGCCGAATCCAAACCGGAACCCAGCTCCGGGATCGTTTTTTTATCTGGCCTGGTGGCTCGTCTGGACCGGGATTGCTTTTGCCTATGTGTCTTTGACCGACCCGGTATTCAGGACCGTTTCCCCATGGTATTTATGGTTAACGGTCACGATCGGCCCCATCCTGATAATACAGGCCTTGTTCTATAGGCTGGCGTTGCGACGATTTCTCGCAGTGACGGGCAAATCAGCGGCGCTGCGCGCGATCATTATGATAGCGGCCGTTCTGACTGGATTTTTTGTTCTGTTAATGTTTGATTTTATCTTCAATGTCAACAAGATCAGAACCTGAAACAAAAAAGGCTGCCTTCAACTGCTCCGTTTTGCTCCAAGAGAGCCTGTTTGGGATTTCCCGGCTTACTTGCTCCCCCGGCCCTCCGGCAACTGATTTGCAAGCTCCGGCGTCTTTCGCTAGCCTGAAAAGAATCTATACTGATTCGTACTGTCAGAGATTGGAGAAATATCATGTCCATTGTTCTAGACAAGGCTCAGGAGCTGGCGTCAGCCATCTCTGTCTGCGATGAGCTTTCGATGCTCAGGGACGCCGCGGAAAAGGTTGATAGCGATCAGGCAGCCACCTTTGCGCTCAAGCGGTTCCAGGATAAACAGGAGACGCTCGAGCGCGCTGCCAGGTCTGGTCTGGAGCTGCCCAAGGATCAGCTGTCCGAGATTCAGAGTCTTCAAAAGGAGATCCAGGGAATTTCGACCATCCGCGATTTTGCGGAGGCGCAAAAACAATTCAATATGTTGATTGACCGGGTGAACGATATCATTGCGGCGGCGGTGATGGGTGTACACCCCGGAGCCTTGCAGGAAGAGCCGCACCATCACGAACACGGCCCCAACTGCAACCATTGAAGCAGCGAGAGAGCTTCAAGAAACATTTTCTTCGGGACTTTTAGCGTGGCTTAAGCTTCGAGTTTATCCCCTCAGCCGGCGCGTTCACCGAAATTTTCTATATTTGCAGTTATTTGACAGTACTTCATTCAGGATAGGAATAATGGGGATAAATATATGGGCACCTCTAAAAATACCCATAATCATAGCTTGATAATAAGTACTAAATATGATAGTATCCACTCCGTTATCAATATATAAC
>JACWAM010000012.1 GCA_014874265.1 Thermoleophilia bacterium
CGATTTCGGAAAACCACAAAAAAGTGGCCGGTATGAACCGAAACAGGTGGCCGCTTTACTCCGAAATGGGTGGCCGGATTAATCCGAAATCAGTGGCCGGGATGGGGCGAAATACGCATTCTCAATACATATTTATGTTTATCAATATTTTTCCTGCTGAGGAATTGATCGGTTTTTCCTTTTTTATAACGCGGTCAATCGGCCCTTAGAAGAAAGCGCGGGTAGTTGTGATGGCCTGAAACCGAAGATGACGGAAACAACGGACTTTTCTGACTGTGGAGAAGGCCATATTAGTCGAACCGGTCATAGAACAGGGGGGTCTTGACAAACAATTTAATGTGAGATAAAAAACGTGCTGTCAAGTTTGTTTTGGAATTATGTTTATCTGGTAAAAAAGGCGCAAAACCTCGTATCTGTTAAACTACTCTTCCTAGTTCTATCCGTCCCGTCATCAGGGAATCGGGGGTCGCTTGGGCCGGGGTCCGGAAAAGACGGCAAGGTTTCGTTTTCCCTCAGCGATAGCGCTTTTAATTGTGCTTGTCGCACTGGCCTGGCTTCCATTTTCTGCCAGGTCCAGTGAACAAAACTCCGCCGCCAGGAGGGAATACCCGGTCACCGCCACCGGCGTCACTGCGATCCCGTTCTGGGCCGGCCTGGGCGGGTACTGCACTGATTACGTGTGGGCCAGGTGGCCGCAGATCCATCCCGGCGAGCGGCTGCTGATTGACGGGCCTTATGGCGGCGACGCCTGGGCATGGTATCCCAATGCCGTTCATAATGGAATGTCAACTGGACAGATGCCGGAGGTTGGCTCTGTTGCTGTCTGGGGCATTGGTGTTGGCGGTTCCGGCAGCCTGGGACATGTGGCTGTCGTGGAAAAGGTTTATTCGAGCATCTCGTTTCAGGTATCGGAGATGAACTGGTCATGCGGGCGCTCTTGTATCGATCACCGAAATATCACTTTGCAGCCTGGCATCAACTTCATCTATGCCACGAACCATAGCCCCATCGGCAACGTTGACTCCGTCACCTGGGTTGCCCCCCTGACGGTTGCGGTACGGGGCTGGGCTGCTGATCCCGATTATCATGGTTCGATCAACGTGCGGTTCTTTGCTGACGGCGTCTACATGGGCCAGGCGCTTGCCGCTTACGCGCGGCCTGACGTTGGACCCAGAGGTTTTAATCAGGTGCTCAGTGGCGGCGTTTTTTCTCCAGGGCGGCAGCACAGCGTCTGTGCCTATGGCATAGACCCGGACGGCATTGGCACTAACTCGTTTCTGGGATGCGGCGCGGTTTACATGCCGTCGGATACAATTGGCGCCCTCGAAGGCGCCAGCGGGGCTCCCGGCGGACTCAGGTTTTGGGGCTGGACCATTGATCCCAAAACAAGCAGCCCAATAACGGTGCACGCTTATCTGGACGGGCGAATTGCCGCCGCTGCCCAGGCAAAAACTGACCGTCCTGATGTGGCCCGGTCATACCCTGGGTACGGCCCAGATCACGGATATAGCGCGATTGTCGCCGCGGCTCCGGGAACTCACACGCTGTGCGTTTACGGAATCAACACCGGCGCTGGCGCCAACAGCTCGCTGGGTTGCCGTACTATCCAAATATCGGACAGCCCTGTTGGCCACCTGGATTCAGTTGCCATCGGCAGCGACAGACAGCTGCATGTCTCCGGCTGGGTGATCGAACCGGACACGTCCAACTCTATACAAGTAAACCTATATGTCAATGACCAGCCAGCCGTGACAGAAGCCGCTTCCGGGGAGCGAGCGGATGTCGGCGCGGCATATCCGGATTATGGTCCGGATCATGGCTACCAGGCCAGCACGCTTGCTTCGCCTGGCGAAAATGATGTTTGCGCTTACGGAATTGATGTTCATTCCGGCGCCGGCTCGCTGCTTGGCTGCCAGGCTGCTCAGAACAGCCTGGCGAATTATCCGCCGGCTCCGGCGCCCGCCGGCGACCATTACTACTGGCCCTGGTTTGACTCCGGAGGCGGAAACGACTGGCTGATGATGGCAAATAACTCAACCGGCGTTCGGAGTTTCAATCTTAACATGAATGGACGTAACCTCAATCTCGGTCTCGCGGGAGATATCGCGATGCAGCCGGGCCAGCTGTCGGCGGTTGACTTGCGCCGGGTCGCCGGCGGCCCGGTGGTGCTGACTTCTGCCGGGGGGGCCGCTGCGGTTTCCCAGCGCACTCTTTGGGCGGGAAGCTCGCTCGAGGAGGTCCCTGGTATTAAAAGCACGTCGCTATCCAGCCATTACTTCTGGCCGCTATACGATACCGTGGGCTCGGGCACGGCGGACTGGGTGATGCTTGCCAACTCCGGGCTCAATCATGCAGATAAACCTCAGGGGACTGTTTCCGCAACGATAAATATCGGGGGCCAGAGCCACGGACCGTACACCATTGCTCCCGGCCAGACGGTAGCCAAGGCTTTCCCTGGCATCACTGGCAGTCCCGTGGAGGTCAGCAGCAGCGGTGACGTCATCGCCAGCCAGCGAGTGCTGACGGGTTCTGGCACCGCTTTTAACGAGCTTCCCGGAATCTCCGCGAGTCAACTGTCAAGCGATTATTTATGGACCTGGTATGACCAGAAGGGCGACGGCATGGAAGACTGGGTGATGGTGGCCAATCCGTCTGCCAGCCAGGACATGTACTACGAGATTGATATTGGCGGAAAGATGGTGCTGGACGATGCCGCTGCCGGTCCGGTCCTGCCGGGCAAAAGTATCGCGCCTCAACTCAACGGTCAAAACAGCGGCCCGCTCGAGGTCAGGACATTTTCTGACGTTGCCCACACGCAGACTCTGAACGCGGTCGCTTCCCAGAGAATAAACTTCGGATCTTCGTTCGAGGAAGTTCCTGGCAGCCCGTCAACCACGCTCGCCGGCAACTTTGTCTGGAGCTGGTACGATATGCGATCCACCGGTGCATCTGACTGGATCTTGATTGCCAACCCGGGCAGCAGCGCTTTGACTTATGAGATCAAGATAGGTGGCCGGACAATGCCGGCTTCATCCGCTAACCCGGGAACCATCGCTGCCAATAGCGTGGCCATAGCTGTTTTCCCCGGAGTCGCCGGCGGTCCGGTCGAGGTGAGCGCCAGTGGCAATGTGCTGGCTTCGCAACGTATCATTTGGAACGGGCACCTGAACGAGGTGCTGGGAACCGTAACCAATTAGGTTGTGACCGTTTCGCCTTGTCGCGCTTTACTCGGGTGAATCGGCCTGGTTCAGGTCTGTTTCCTGGGTTGGCCGCTGGTTCGGGTTCTTGAAAAAATTCCTGATGCCATCGGCGATGCCTTCCGCTTCCACGGCAAGCCTCAGGGAACCGGTCTCGCTGATCCGGGCGTATTCCTGATCGCTGCTGATAAAGAGTCCCTCGATCAGGGCCGCCGGCATCTGCGCCCGCATCAGCTCTCCATCGTCAAACCGGCTGATGCCGTCATTTTCGGTGCCCAGCCTGGTGGCGGTGGCGTTGGCCAAGCTCGCGGCGAGGCCGCGGGAATTTTGATTGTAGTACAGAGCCATAGTGTAATCAGTGACATTGTCGGTAAAGTAATTTTGATGAATTGCCACCAGCAAGTTTGCCTTTGTACCGTTGCAAAAAGTGACGCGGTTGTCGTTGGTGAGGTATTGATCATTGCTGGTGCGGGTCATATAGACCTTGTAATTCTCTGACTGAAGGATGCTTTGCACTCGGAGGGCAACCCTCAGGTTGAGATCGCGCTCCAGCAGGTCCTGATTGATGGCTCCCGTATCGTCGCCGCCATGCCCCGGATCGAGGCAAACGGATCCCAGGTACTTCTTTACCGGCTGACTGGAAGAAAACAAATGCAGAATGCTTCCCGATTTAAACAGCAGCAGCCCGATCACGGCCAGCGTTAGGATAAAAATAATCCTTCGTCTTAAATATGGGACGCGTTTCCGAGAGAGGGACGCGCCGCTTGAACGGTAATACGTGGCGCGCTTCGGGGCGGGACCGGAATGAGACATATGTACCTTAAACGCAAGTTTGAATTTTCGCACATGTTATGCGCACAAACCAAATCGGCTGCCGGCGGGAAAATATCAAGGTATCAACCGGCAGGGTCTGGGCCAGCCGCCCCGGAAACCTGCCTTGATTTGCCCGTTACGCCGGACCGCCTAAGAACATACTAGGAAAAAGTAAAAAGACTGTAAAATCTTTGGATTCTGGAGCCGCCGGCCGGGTCTTGGCGGCGGATTACGAATCATGGCTCCGCACCCTTAACGGCAAATTGGGTAAAATCGTGAAATTATTGCGAAAAAAGGAAGGTGACAATGCTGATCGCCGATGGTTTTGAAATGCTGGAGATCTCGGCAACTGTGATGGGCAGGGAGAGCGCGGTTCATCCTTCGCTGATCTGGGACGCCGGCAATGCGATTCTGGTCGATGCCGGGTTTCCCGGACTGGGTGACCGGATTCGCGAGGCTATCGAAGGCGCCGGCGTTAATTTTGCCGCTCTGAACCGGATAGTCATCACCCATCAGGATATTGATCATATTGGCTCTCTGCCAGAGATTTTGGCGGCAGCGCCGCAGGAAGTCGAGGTGATTTCCGGAATCAGGGAGAAGCCGTATATCGAAGGGGAAAAGAAGCTGGTGAAGCTGACACCGGAAGCGATAGCCAGGATCACCGCGGCAATGCCGCCGGAAATGGCTGAAGAGCGGCGCCAGGCGATGCTGCGGATTCTGGAAAATCCACCAAAAGCCAAGGTCGGCAGAACCGTAACCGACGGCGACCGGATCGATTGTTGCGGGGGCATCACCATCATTGATACGCCTGGTCATACGCCTGGTCATATATGTCTTTACTGCCACAGCAGCAAAACCCTGATCGCCGGCGATGCGATGGTGATTGAAGACGGTCAGTTGCTGGGTCCGCGGGATCAGGTGGCTTTCGACATCGGCATGGCGAGAGAGTCGCTCAAAAAGCTTACCAGTTATGATATCGACAGGGTCGTCTGTTATCATGGGGGACTTTACGAAGACGGCGCCGGCGATAGGATCGCGGCGCTGGCGGCGCAGGCCGCCTGAGAGGATTCCGAATGGCAGAACAGGCAGAAGCGATTATCGATATCGAGGGTCTGAAGAAGACGTACACGCTTGATTCACACCGTCACGTCGAGGCAGTCAAAGGGATCAAATTTTCTGTCAACGCCGGCGAAATTTTTGGACTGCTGGGGCCGAATGGCGCCGGCAAGACAACTACAATCGGTATGTTGACAACAAGGGTGAAAGTGACCGCGGGTGACGCCTTCATCGCCGGAATCAATATCAGGGACGAGGTTGCCGTCAAACGGCTGATCGCGGTCGTACCGCAGCAGAACAATCTTGACCGCAGTCTCACCGCTCGCGAAAATCTCACCTTTCATGCCAAATATTTTGGTGTTCCGAAGCAGGTGCGGGAAAAGAAGGCAGAGGAGCTCCTGAAGATGATGGGCCTGAAAGGGAGGCAGGACGATTACGTACGTGCTTTTTCCGGCGGCATGGCGCAGCGGTTAATGATCGCGCGGGCGCTGATGCACGAGCCGAAGGTGCTCTTCCTGGATGAGGCCACTACTGGTCTGGATCCGCAATCAAGACGGCTGCTGTGGGACAAGGTCCGCGAATTGAATGAGAGCGGACAGACTATCTTGCTGACGACTCATTATATGGACGAAGCTGATGAGCTTTGCCATCGGATCGCCATTATCGATCATGGCGAGGTGCTGGCTCTGGATACGCCGCATAATCTCAAGAGGATGGTGCCCGGCGGCAACAGAATCGATCTGGAACTGCCGGAAGCCCCGGACCGGCTTGTTGATATCCTGCGAGGGATTGACAGGACCGGCGTGATCAGCCGCCGCGATGAGGAGGACCGCGTAATTCTGTCCGTCCATGGCGGCCAGGGGCTCATACCCGGAATCATCAAGGCGGTTCAGGAGACGAACACGGACATCCTCAGCGTCCAGCTTCACCACGTGACTCTGGAAGACCTGTTTATCCATCTGACCGGAAGGCGGTTGAGGGATTAAATGAAGACATTTGTGGCGCTGCTGCAGCGGGACGTCACCGTGCTGATCCGGGATCTGCCGGAATTCGTCATGCGGATCGCGATGCAGCCTTTTCTGTTTGTCTTTGTTTTTGGCTACGTGCTGCCCAGCATCGGTCAGGTCAAGTCTTCTTATGCCAACCTGCTCTTGCCCGGAATCCTGGCGGCCTCGATGATGATGGCCGGCGTTCAGGGGACGGCCATCCCTTTATCTCAGGACTTTGGCGCCATCAAGGAGATCGAGGACCGGCTGATGGCGCCGATCCGGATCAGCATGGTCGTACTGGAGAAAATCGTGATGGGGACGCTGCAGGCGTGGATCGCCGGCGGACTGGTCTTCCCGCTGGCCTGGGCCATCATGAGAAGCAACCTGTCGCTGCACGTCACGAGCTTTAGTTACCTGTTTCTCTACCTGTTTCTGGTGGGATTAGCGTCAGCCGCAACCGGGATTACGCTGGGGACGATCATTTCCCCCTTTAAGATTCCATTGATGTTTGCCACCATTATCATCCCGATGATTTTTCTGGGAGCCACTTATTACCCATGGCATGCGCTGAGTAATGTCGTCTGGCTCCAGACAATAATATTGATCAACCCGATGGTTTACGCAGCGGAGGGATTCCGCAGCGTTCTAACCCCCGGGATTCCCCACATCCGGATGTTATTCACCATCCTGGGACTCTTTGCCGCCGTTATCATCCTCAGTGGTATCGGCCTCCGCGGCTTCATTAAGCGGGCCTATAGCTGACGTTTATCTTTCCGCCTTCCCGGGCACGTAAAAGCCATAAATCAAATCAAAACCGGGAAAAAGGATGAGGCATTATGAAAGCGGCGCAATTAGTCAATGAGGATGGAAAACAGGAGCTGGAGATCAAGGATGTGGAAAGGCCGGCGGTTGCGGAAGGCAAGCTTCTGATTGAAGTTCATGAAGCCGGGGTTAACCCGCTTGATTGGAAGTACGCCGAGGGTTGGTATCAGGCGCCGACCCCGGTGACGGTGGGCGGCGATTTTGCCGGGGTCATCGCGGAGGTGGGACCCGGAGTCACCGGACTAAAGCCCGGCGACGAGGTTTATGGGCAGGCTGGCTTTTACAACGGCGGCACCGGTTCGTTTGCCCAGTACGACCTGGCCGAAGCCGCCAGTGTGGCGCCCAAGCCAAAAACGCTGAGTGAGGCGGAGGCGAGCGCGCTGCCCATGACCGGAATGATGGCTCTGCAGGCTCTTACGGAGCAGCTTCAACTCGGCGCGGGCCAGAAGCTCTTGATACAGGGCGGGGCGGGCGGCATCGGCACCATTGCCATCCAGCTGGCGAAGCATCTGGGGGCGCATGTAGCGGTTACCTGCGCGGCTGATGAGATCGATTACGTCAAGTCGCTTGGCGCCGATGAAGCGATTGATTTCCGCGCTCGCAAATTCGAAGAGGTCGCGCACGCCTATGACGCTGTCTACGATCTTGTTGGCGGCGATGTCTACCGGCGGTCGTATCAGATCCTCAAGTCTGGCGGCACAATCATTTCCACGCTGGAGCGGCCCGACGCCGAGCTGATCGAGAAATACGGGGTAAAGGCAATCTACCAGTCATATAATGTCACTACCGAGCGCCTCAACAGTCTGGCGGAGCTGGTGGACTCAGGTGTCATCAAGGTTCACGTCGAAAAGACCTTCCCGCTGGAGGAGGCGCATGATGCCCTTTCCTACCAGGAAAATGCTCATCCCAAGGGCAAGATAGTCATCGATATCAAATAATTTGCCCCCCGGCGTTTGCTCCGGGGGCATTTCCCTCTTTCCATGCCCACATCTTTCGCATTATTATTGGTTGTTCTTGCAACCCTTAAAAGGAGCTGCCGATGAACGCAGGCAAAGCCGCACCTAAAAATGCTGGCACAGGCGATGCCCGGATATTAATGGAGCATCCGGAGTTGTTGGGACCGGCAGTACCGGAAAAAGTTTCTAAGAACGTAAACGATTTGCATCAGGAGCAACTGGGTTTCGGTGAGCGGGCGGCCGATTCCCTGGCCAAACAGGCGGGCAGTTGGCGATTTATTATCGGATTTATGGCGGTGCTGACAATCTGGATGGCTTTAAACAGCGTCGCTTTTGTCAAGAACTGGGATCCATATCCATTTATCCTGCTAAACCTGGTGCTCTCCTGTCTGGCGGCGATTCAGGCGCCGGTGATCATGATGAGTCAGAACCGCCAGGAGGACAGGGACAGGCTGGAAGCGGACGCCGATTACCATATTAACGTCAAGGCCGAAGCGGAGCTGGAGCGGCTGCACCGCAAAATCGATCACCTCCACGCCAAGCTCGAGCGCGTTTATAGCAGTAGTGTCGAGGAGCTTTTAAAGCTGCAGGAGGAGCAAATGTCCATCCTGGGAAGCCTTTCCAAAGAATCGCCTGAATCGCCAGGCAAATAACGAAGCCGCCGGGCAAGCCCGAACAAGAGTGTCAGAATCGCTTTGCATATAGCGCGCCGTCGTTGTTTCCGGGATGCGATTTACATTTGCCTGGCAACCTACTGCCGCCGGGCGGCACTGGACTTTGGCGCCAGAACGAGGGCAAAGGCAATCCAGATTCCCAACACAAAACCAAAGTTGTACCAGTTGCCGTTGTTATGCACTTCGTAAATGCCGATGTTGCTTTCAAACAGCGAGATGATAAATGACACGGGCAGGATAAGTCCGTGCCAGAGACCGGCCCAGAACCCGGCGGCGCCGGCCGTTTCCTGCAGCTGATTGTGCTGGGCGCAGGCAGTCAGAAATAGTGTCATTAACAAGAATAACGTCAACGCTAAACCAGCTTTGTTTCTGGACATAAGCCCTCCCTGGGGTACGCCGCCGGACGGAGTCATGATACCCGCAACGCCGTAACTTCACAGGCTCGCTTTACAAACTTATTACAGAAATTTAATACTGCCTAACGCTTGCCGGTGCTACACTTTTAAGGCAATGATGTAGCCGGCTCCTGGGTCGGCTTGGGAAGGAGGCGTTTGATGTTAAAAAAAAGCAAATTTAAAATAGCTGGTTTCGCTGTTGTGGCGGTTGCGATGGCCGCGATTTTGGGCGGTTACGCCCTGGCCGAATCTGGCGGGTCCGCGACCGCGGCGACTGCGCCGGGAACTCATTCGCGACAGATCGACTATAACGTATCGCTGCAGGTTAACGGCAATCTTTCCGGCGCCAATCCCAAGTTAAAGGGATTGCTGCCGCTGAACCTGACCGCCAAGGGCAGCGCTGATGTCCAGTATTCCGCAGGCGCCGTCAGCGCCACGGGTAATCTTCAGCTGGGCGGTATTAGCCAGATCATCCAGAATCTGACCGGGAGCGGCACCGGCGGCAACGGCCATTCGGGGCTGGGCGGGATCGTTTCCAGCTCTCTTTCGAACGTACAGTTTACCGAAGTGAATCACGACCTTTACGTCAAGCTGGCCGGATCATGGTACGAGGTTGGCAATCTGGCTAATCCGGCTTGCCACCAAGGCGAGAAGCCAGGCGCGGCTCATCCGGGCACGGCCGGCGGTCGCCCGAATCTCAAGAATCTCAAGAGCGATTTCCCGGGCGGTCCCAAAGCGCTGCTTAAAGATCAAAAAACCGTTGGGCAGGAAAGTATCGGCGGTGTCAACACCACTCATTACAGCGCTTCCATCGATGTGGACAAGGCCATTACCGAAGCCGAAACGGCGCTGAAAAACGCCGGCAAGACGCAGCAGGCTGCCAGGCTGGATGCGGCCCGACCGCAGATCGACGCCGCCGCCAAGCAGTTGAGCCTGGACTGGTGGGTTGATAGCAGCAAAAACCTGCGACAGGTCAAAATCGCCGTCGAGATCGACCCCTCCGGGCTCACCACGCTGGCAGCTGCTCATGGAAGCAAGGCTGCCCGGCTGGTGAATATCCTGAAGGGAATTACCTCGGTCAAGCTCGACGCGACGATCGATCTTTCCCACTTCAATGAAAACTTCAATATCACCAAACCAAGCGGAAACACTCCGTCGCTGAAAAGCCTGCTGTCATTGGCTGGCCTTGGCGGCCATCCCTGGCATAAACAGCAGGGAGGCGCTCGCGGGACGGCGACAACCAAAACCGCCAGCTAAAAACATCTGACAAGCAATAAACTGAATGGGGCGCAGCTTGCTGCGCCCCTTGCTGCGGGAACCCATCCAGCCCTTTCGAGACATTAAGAGCAGATCTCGGGCGCGCGATCATGCGTACTAGCGAGGCGTTCAGGTGATATCCTTCCTGATTGATTTATCCAGACGGAATCAACAAACTTAAATCTATATTCTGCTTCCGCCGGGCGCCGGATCCCGCCAGCCGGCCGGTAAACAGCGGCGCAGATGGCGATCATGCCCGGGCAGGTTCATCTATATCGCTGATAGTGCCGATGGAGAGGTCGTCAAAGTGGATACGGAAACCGATAAGGTTGTGAAGCGGGTCCCAATCGGTGGAGAGCCCCGGTCGATAGTTTTTCTCCCGGCGGCGGCTCGGCATACATTGACGTATCACATCAGCCGGTAGAGGATGAGATCAGCATCTTTGCTATGTCAGCAAGGATGAAGCAACTGGCCGCGTTCCGGGCATTCCCGCCTCCCTGGCAGGAGGGTTTGTCCTGGTCCAATAGCTCAAACTAACCTGGTATCAAAATCAGACCGGTTCACCGCGTTTGTGAAGGAGGCAAAGAGTTTTGACACATAACGCCAGCCACAGGCAGAACAGCTTTTTTTCCATTCCCGATATCAGGGATCTTCCCCGGGGGTCTATTTTTTGGACAACGTTATTGCTGGCGCTGCCGGCGCTGATCCTGCTTTTTTCTTCTTCCTGATCCGGCAAACGAGGACCCGGGTGGCCTCATGAGGATATAACTTGGTAAGATGCTGCCGCGGGGCAAGGAAAGAGGAGGCAAAGCCCGATGCTAATTGGCGAATTTAAGGTTTTAATGGAGCGCCTGGCGCCAGTTTCCCTGGCGGAGGATTGGGATAATGCCGGGCTTCAGGTGGGCGAGGATGGCGATGAGGTCAGCAAGGTGCTCATCAGTCTTGACGTAACCGCCGAAGTTGTGGCTGAGGCTGAATCTACGTCCTGCGACATGATCCTGTCTCATCATCCCCTTATCTTCCGGCCAATTTCATCGGTAAGCGGTGACAGCCTGACGGGGCGGCTGATCCGCCGCGCCTGCACCGCCGGAATCTCGGTTTTTGCCGCACACACCAATCTCGACTCGGCCCGCGGTGGCCTTGCGGATATTATCGCTGAGCTGGTGGGCCTGAAGAAGGTTGCGCCGCTCGCGGGAGCCGCTTCCGGCTCGTCCAAGCTGGCAGCCTTTGTCCCTCCGGGCGACCTGGAGCGGGTCAGGGCGGCTCTGTTTGCCGCCGGCGCGGGTGTCATCGGCAATTACGAACATTGCTCTTTTACAGCCGGGGGGACGGGAACTTTTCTGCCAGGCGCAGGCGCACATCCGGCGGTTGGCGCATTAGGAAGCGATGAGTCCGTGCCGGAGCAGCGTCTGGAAATGGTATTCCCCTCGGGTCTTGAAGATGATGTTATTGCCGCTCTGAAAGAAGCTTCCTCCTACGAGGAGCCGGCTTATGATATTTACAGGCTTAACACGCGGAGGCACAGCGCCGGAGCCGGCCGGATCGGCGAGCTGGAGAGTGCGATGAAGTTGTCCGATTTGACCGGGATGGCTGCCGCACTTTTTGGCCTCGATGAAGCCCGGTTTGCCGGAGCCCGGGACCGCTCAATTCGACGTGTCGCCGTCGTGCCGGGAGGCGGCGCCGGTTATATCGGCGCCTGCGCGGCGCGCGGAGCCGACTGCCTGGTGAGCGGCGATTTCAAATATCATGATGGAATTGAAGCCCGGGAGCTCGGACTTGCCTTGATCGATATTCCCCATGAAATTAGTGAAGGTGTTTCGCTGTCCTCATGGTCGTCCCGGCTCCAGGCCGAGCTGGAGAAAGCGGGCGGCGATGTTAAGTTGATCTTTTCGTCGGTTTCGCGTGACGTCTGGCAAAAATCGCTCCGGCTTGAGATCGGCGGCGATGCCCTTAAAGGAGCAGAGTCGATGCATATGCTTTTTGTCGACGGCGGTTCCCGGGGAAATCCGGGTCCGGCCGCGATCGGCGCCGTCCTGCAGGATCCGGAAGGCGGCACGGTTGAGACGCTGTCCAGCTATATCGGCGTAGCCACAAATAATATCGCTGAATACCAGGCGCTAATCGCCGGAGTCGAAATGGCTCTTGATCACAACGTCAGCCGCCTGGTGATTTTTTCCGACAGCGAGCTGATTGTGCGCCAAATCAAGGGAAAGTACAGGGTTAAAAATGAGCGATTGCGGCCATACTTCCAGGAAGCGAGGTCGGTTCTTTCCCGTCTGATGCAATTCGATCTTCGAAGCATTCCCCGCAGTTCAAATGAGCTTGCTGATGGCCTCGTCAATAGAGCATTGGATGAATCCCAGCGCTGAATTTGCCGCTAAGCCCGGGATGAGGATTCGCCGATAGCTTTCCGCAGAACGGGTTTTAGTTGCCGTATTATTCGTCGGCCGTTTGATATCTTGAGGGCAATCTTGAGAGCAACGATAGTTATTCCAACATACTGGAGGGGGCCCGCTTCCGAAGCGCCCATGTGCACGCTCGAGTCTGATTACCTCTACGACCACGCGACGCCGCTGGATAGCGAGGGGACCCTCGGCCGGGCTCTGGACAGCCTGTCCGTTCTCAAAAGCTCGGAAGAATTTGCCGTAGCTGTCGTGGCCGCCTCTACCCGTCGTGAGATCAGGCAGGCGGTGGAGCTCAAAGTGCAGTCAATTATCGCCCGGTATGATTATGACTTTCCCTTCCTGATGATCGGTCCTGATGAGCTGGTTCTCTGGCGCCGCCGCATTGTCCAGACGGGGTTTCGTGAATACGACGATTTTCTTGACCTGGATGGTTACGCCAACATCCGCAATGTGTGCCTCCTGGCCGCTGCTCTTACAGACGCGGAGGTGGCCATTCTGTTTGATGACGATCAGGTGTTTGAGGATCCCGAATATTTGAACAAGGCGCTTGAATTTATTGGACGCGAACACGAGGGAAGCTTCGTCGCCGGAGTGACGGGCTATTATGTTCACCCGCAAGGGGGATATCTGACTCCGCCCGAACAGAGCGAATGGCAGAAGATGTGGGGCGGCCGGAAAGCCAGAAATGAGTCGCTCAAGGTCATTGGCGAGCCTCCCAGACTTAAGCCGGCGCCGCTTGTCTTTGGCGGCAACATGGTTATTCACCGGAGGCTTTTTGAATCAGTTCCTTTCGATAACCGGATTCCCCGGGGAGATGATCTCGATTACATGCTTAACGCGATGTTTTTCGGGCACCGGTTCTTGCTGGATAATCAGCTCTGGATCAGGCATCTGCCTCCGCCCAGGTGCGCGCCTGCGTGGCACCAGCTCCGGCAAAATATATTCAGGTTCGCGCGAGAGCGGGCCAAGATTGCCACGCAGCGGCCCGGCCCGGGCCTGCACGCGGTCGATCCTGCCGATTTTGACCCGTATCCGGGCCGGTTTTTAAACGAGAACCTGCACGACATCGCCGCCAGCACAAGTCTGGAAATGGTCGCTGGTTACCTGGCGGCCGGTATGGAAGAGGACGCGGCGGAGTGCATGGTTAATATAGCCATCAGCAAAGCCGAATCGCGCATCCGGAGCGATGCCTTTGGCGAATATCTGGCCCGGCAGCAGAAATGGGAAGAATTCATCCGGCTGCTTCCCCAGATGCATATCTGGTCGCCGGCTGCCGGCAACGACTAGAGCTGTCCCGCAGGCGCATCCGCTGTTAGTGGCAGCAAAGCTGCAGTTTAGGGCCGCGAATCACTAAGGGACAGACACTTTGGCACAAGGCCCGATGTAATCCGCTCGCTGGAAACGATAGCGTCTTTTCCCTATAATTCATAGCGCACATAGCGCACCGGCGGATGTAGCTCAGTTGGCTAGAGCGTCTGCTTGCCATGCAGAAGGTCGAGGGTTCAAATCCCTTCATCCGCTCCAAAACCGGACATTGGACCTTGGACGTTAGATTTTGGATAAGCAGGATCCAGAATTGAGCGTCCATTATCTGCTTTTTAGGCGACGTGGCCGAGTGGCTAGGCAGAGGTCTGCAAAACCTCGTACAGCGGTTCGATTCCGCTCGTCGCCTCCATAACTTCAATCAGGCCGCGTTGCGTTGCGGATTCCTTCCGGCCTGCCCAGCCGCTAGAATAAGTTAAGTTGTTTCACTTCAAGACTCTCAGGCAATCGCTGTTTATCTGGACATAGAAACCCGCGCCGTTCCCGGCCTCAGCTGGGACCGGCAGTACATCACTGTCGTTGGTTTTTATCATGAAAGCACAGGACTCAGGCAATTAATCTGGCCCGATTTAAACGCTGAGTCTCTGGCGGCAGAGCTGCCAGATGCGGAGCGCGTCTACACTTTTAATGGCAATGCCTTCGACCTTAAGGTAATCCGGAGCCAGCTCGGGCTCGATCTGCTGAACCGCTACAAGAGTCGTGACCTTATGTATGATTGTTGGTCCAATGGACTCAAAGGCGGACTTAAGGCCGTAGAGCGGCGGCTAGGCATTGTGCGCTCGCAGGCTCCGCTCTCAAATTATGAGATCCAGGGGTGCTGGACGCGCTGGAAACACAAGCAGGATGAAGATGCGCTCAGGCGTCTGCTTAAATACAACGAGGAAGACGTGATGAACCTGGTCCTTCTTAGAGAAATGCTGGGAGTCTAGACCGGGTCGGGCTGGAGCCCTTCTTCTGATTTACCCGGCTGGCACCCCGGGGCTCCAGCGTGATATCTTTGGTTTCTGTGGATGGTTTCCGCCGCCGTGACGGCTCGCCAGGCGCGCCAGCAAGGCGCGTTCAAAAACAAGATTTGGAGGTTTCCGCCAATGGATTGGGGCATGCAAAACCGTATTTCCAGAATCATTAAACCGGCCAGCGGCAGGACTGTGATGCTGGCGGTGGACCACGGCTATTTCATGGGACCGACGACGGGGCTGGAGAAGCTTAGCCGCGCGGTCAAGCCCCTGCTGCCTTACGTCGACACGCTCATGCTGACGCGGGGGGCGCTCCGCTACTATATTGATCCGGGAGTGGACGTTCCCATCACGCTCAGGATGTCGGGCGGCACCAGCATTCTAAACAAGCAATTGCTGCACGAGGGTAGTGTCTGCAGCATGGAAGATGCTGTCAGATTGAATGTTTCCTGCGTAGCTTTCTCCGTTCTCGTTGGTGCTGAGTACGAGCGTGATACTATCCTGGCGTTTACAAAAATGGTTGACGAGGCACGCTCTTATGGCATACCCAGCCTCTGCGTTACCGCAGTCGGCCGGGACATGGTGCGGGACGCCCGCTACATGGCTTTGGCATCGCGGATGGGCGCTGAGCTGGGAGCTGACATCGTCAAGACGTATTACGTGGAAGGCTTTCGAAAAGTCGTGGAAAGCTGTCCGGTGCCGGTAGTTATCGCTGGCGGCAAGAAAATCCCGGAGCGCGACGCTCTACAGATGGCCCATGATGCTATTTCCGCTGGCGCCGCGGGGGTTGATATGGGACGAAATATTTTCCAGGCCGAGAACCCGGTGGCGATGATCCAAGCGGTGCGCGCCGTCGTTCACGAAAACGCCGGTGTTGATGACGCATATGGCCTGTACCGCTCGCTTAAGTCCAAGTCCGGAACAAAAGCAAAGCCCAAGGCGAAGGCAAAAGCAAAGCCCAAGGCGAAGGTCAGGGCCGGCCGCTAAATCTGTGAATATCCGCCATGCGCCGTTACTTCTCCCGCGGGATGTCTGAGTTGAATTTGGATTTTATCCAAAATCCAGTTTCCAGGATCCCACGTCCGGGTTTTGTTTTTATCCAAAATACAGTTTCCAACATCCGGCATCTTCTTTCATGCGCGTAGCGATGTATTACAGCAACGGTGACCTGCGGCTGGAGGAGATGCCGGTCCCAGTGATCGGGCCGGGCGAGCTGCTGGTCCGCATCGAGGCCAGCGGCATCTGCGGCAGCGATGTGATGGAGTGGTACCGCGCTGATAAAGTGCCACTGGTTTTGGGGCATGAGATTGCCGGGCAGGTGGAAAAGGTGGGGGAGGGGGTTTCCCGTTTTCGCCAAGGAGATCGCGTGGTTGTTACGCATCACGTGCCCTGCATGAGCTGCCACTACTGCGCGACCGGGCACGAAACCGTCTGCGACACTCTGCGAACTACCAGCTTTGATCCAGGCGGGTTCTCCGAATACGTGCGGGTACCGGCAATTAACGTCGATCGCGGCACATTTCATCTTCCGGATTCTGTTTCCTATGAAGAGGGATCTTTTGTGGAGCCGCTTGCCTGCGTTCTGCGCGGCCAACGGCAGACAAACTTCCAGCCGGCGCGGTCGGTGCTTGTCATTGGCAGCGGAATCTCCGGCCTGTTGCATGTGATGGCGGCGGCAGCTCAGGGAGCCGGCCGCATTGTCGCAACGGATGTGCTCGATTACCGCCTGGCAGCGGCCACTAGACTGGGAGCCGAGGCCACGATCAGCGCCCTGGACGATGTTCCCGCTGCCTTTCGCCGGATAAACGGGGGCCGCGGCGCCGATCTTGTTATTGTTTGCGCCGGAGCTCCGCAGACAATTGAACAGGCGCTTGCCGCAGTGGCGCGTTCCGGCACCGTCCTCTTTTTTGCAACCACAAAGCCGGAAGTCTCCATTCCCCTCGCGGTCAACAAATTCTTTTGGCGCAACGAAGTCACTCTCACCAGCAGCTACGCCGGCGGCCCTGCTGATTGTAAAATGGCCCTCGAGCTGATCAGGGCGGGCCGTCTGCCCGTTTCCCGGACGATTACGCACCGGCTGCCGCTGGCCGAAACCGGTCGCGGTTTTGACCTGGTTGTTAATCCCAAGGACTCGATCAAAGTCATCATCGAGCCGCAGAAATAGGCGGGCGGCTTTAAAAGCTTTCTTTTAATCTGCGGTCACCGAAAGTTTCGGGGTGGTATCCATGGCGATATACTCTGAACTTTACCGGAGCTGCTGAACTGCCGAAAAATCTACTGGCAGTTTTTTTAATTCGAGGGGGTTTGCTCAATCAAGCCTCAGTTGAACGAATCAAGGGTGGTGCAAAATGTCAAAGAAAGGTGTGGCAATTGTCATCGGCCTCGCGTCTGTTGATAAACATTATCGCGAGATGCTAAAAAGCAGTCCGCACGAGGCCATGGGCGGGTATGAACTAACGGGGGAGGAGATGCAGGCGATCGCCGGGATAGACCATAAAGATCTTGACAAGTTTGCTTATTCCTTAAACCACAGGTTGAAAGAGTGGTTTGTCGGCTGGGCGATCTAGAGCCTATCCGAGGTCATCCGTTCAGGGCTCTAGGGAATGGCGCCGGTTCCTTCATAATTCTCACCGGCCCTCCCGTAAATGCAGTAGTATGCCTGTCTGGTGCTGCCGCCTTCGATCAGCTCATGGGCCGAGTAAACAGGACATTCGCCGCAGATACATTCTTTTTGCGTGACACCTGTTTTTGCCTTGCCATGGCCGCAAAATAGCTTTGTGACCATGTCCATATGGATGAGTTCGTGCACGCGGCCGGGAAAGCTGGGGCACCGGCTGCAAGCGCAGTGCGCGATATTGCTCAAGCTGATGTGAATTTCCTTCATTCTTGCCTCCCTGCTGGTTTGCCGCCCGATCTGTTCAGGAATTTCCAATCTGCGAAAATAATGTGATATTCGTTCGCTTCTACCCGGGATTATCCTGCGTAAAACGCGGCTTCTTGCCTTGCAATAGTGAGACAGTTAAAATGAAATCGCTACCAGCCAAACGCTTTCGTCCGGCAGGTTCTCGCATTCCTCCGGGCGGAATTTCATCATACCGTGGGCGATTAGCTCAGTTGGGAGAGCACCAGCTCGACAAGCTGGGGGTCAGTGGTTCGAACCCGCTATCGCCCACCAAATCGGTTTTGTTCGAACTTTTCGAGAACAAAGCCCCAAACAAATCCGTAAATTCACCTTTGTAGAGCTTTTTATCCTTCACGTATATTTTTTCGAAGAATGCTTGATTGAAGAGCCTTCTGTTTTTTGGCTTGGCCTGTAAGTAGCCAACTCCACAACCCTTTGCAATATTGATTGCCTTCTCAAGCACTACTGTGTGCTGATCGAGATTAACGGTTATTTTCTTTAGCCTGGTTTCCGACGAAGCAACCTCCGACGCAATCCTCTGCTGTTCGGCCTTCAGAACATCAAGAGGAACTGCTCCCGCGTAATATGCTTCCATCAGTTTCAATTTCTCGCTGGCAAGCTTGGCAATCCTTTTCCCAAGGAACTGCTCTTCCAGGGCATTGTTGGATTGACCGGAGACTATTTGGTCATTGAAGCGCTGGATTATTCTTTCAGCCGCCTTTTTCGAAAGTTGAATGTCCTCATACAGCTTTTCAATTTCTTTTTCTAGGAACTCAGCTTCGATATAGGGCTGTGTGCAGCCTCGGCGCTTCTTTTGCCCGATGCAGTAAAAGTAAGTGTATGACATGGCCCGGTAAAAATGGACACTCAGCTAAGCCGCTTTTCCAAGATACCACATTTCCTCAAACTGTCTGGGGC
>JACWAM010000078.1 GCA_014874265.1 Thermoleophilia bacterium
GGAGCGGGCGCTGGCGCGGCGGTATGGGAGTGAATTTACTCTGGAGCCGCTGGACGATGGTCTCGAGCGCGCCGCTCACCGGGTGGCGGTTGGGAACCATTAAGCGGATGCTGGATGGTGGAGGGCCAGCACTGATTCCTGCTTTGCCCGGAATGACAACTTGGTGACGTACAATTGTCATCCTGAGGCGGCGAAGGATCGCTTTGAAGCCCTCGCCAGATACTAACTGCTAGGCGTCCGGTCCCCGGTTTTCCAGCAACTCTGCGATGGCTGACGCCGCGGCGCCCAGCTCGAAGCTGTGCTCCTCTCTCCCGCGCCGGAGCTGCACTTCCACAGAACTGCTCGCCAGCGTACGCTTGCCAATCGTCACCCGCACCGGGCAGCCAAGCAGTTCGGCGTCTGCAAATTTTACTCCCGGGGAAACGGCGCGGTCATCAAGCAGCGTCTCCACTCCCATTGACATCAGCTCCGCGTAGAGTTTCTCCGCCAGCGCCGTCTGGCCGCTGTCTGCCGGCTGCACCAGCGCCAGATGCACGGCAAACGGAGCGATGGCAGCCGGCCAGACGATGCCTTTCTCATCGGCCAACTGCTCCACGGCGGCGGCGGCGACGCGGGCGGGGCCGATGCCGTAACTGCCCATGATGATTGGTTGCTCATTGCCTCTTTCGTCCAGATAGGTGGCGCCCAGCGGCGCGCTGTATTTGGTTCCCAACTGGAAGATGTTGCCGATCTCAATGACCCGCTCGATTTTAAGCGAGGCGTTGCAATGGGGGCATTTCTCGCCCTCCTTGACGCGCCGGATATCGGAAAACTCAGTCTCGAAGTCCTGGCCGGGCGCGACGCCTCCAATGTGGTACCCGCTCTTGTTGGCGCCGGCTGTGAAGACGCCTGCTTTCAGTGTTTCGTCGGCAATCTTGCGGATTTCCAGGCCGATCGGGCCGATAAAGCCGGCTTCGGCGCCGGTGGTCTTTTTGATTTCCTCCGGCGTTGCCGGCCGGTGGTCGCCAATGAGACGAGCCAGCTTTGATTCCTGGATCTCCTGATCCCCACGCACCATGGCCAACACCGGCTCCTTCCCGGCGATGACCAGGAAGGACTTCATGAGCAAAGCGGGAGAAATGTCAAGCAAGCCGGAAACCTGCTCGATCGTGCGCGCGTCCGATGTCTCGATCTCCATTGGCCCCCGGGGCGGATAGGCGGGCTGGTGCGGCTCGGAGCCGGCCAGTTCCAGATTGGCGGCGTAGCCGCAGGCGGGACAGAGAGCCACCTCATCTTCGCCGGCGGCGCTGGGGGCCATGAATTCATGCGCGGTGGCGCCGCCCATCATGCCGGGGTCGCTCTCCACCATATAAAAGTCGATCCCCATCCGCTTAAAAATGCGGTTGTAAGCCTTGATATGCAGTTGGTAATTTTCCGCTAGCCCTTCCTCATCGGCATCGAAGCTGTACGAGTCTTTCATCATGAACTCGCGCGTGCGCAGGACGCCGCTTTTGGGGCGGGCTTCGTCACGGAGTTTTGTCTGGATCTGGTACCAGACCTGGGGAAGATCGCGGTAGGAACGGATCTCGCGCGCCGCCAGCCAGGTGATGATCTCCTCGTGTGTCATCCCAAGCACCATGTCGCGGCCGCCCCGGTCTTTCAGCCGGAACATCTCCTCGCCGATCTCATCGTAGCGTCCCGTCTGCCGCCAGATCTCCGCCGGCTGCAACACCGGCATCGACAGCTCCTGGGCGCCGATGGCATCCATCTCCTCGCGAATGATCTTATTGACCTTGTTTATTACACGAAGTCCTAATGGCAGGTATATATAGAGGCCGGCGGCCAGCTGCCGCACCAGCCCGGCGCGGATCATCAGCTTGTGGCTGATCGCTTCCGCTTCCGCCGGATCTTCCTTAAGTGTCGGGAAAAACAGTTTTGATGCGCGCATAAAACCTGATGCTGGGTTTTGGGTGTTGGATAAACTACCCGGTAGGATAAACCAGCAACCGGTGAATCAGCAAATCGCGCGCAATTAATTTTTCTGCGAGGAACGTGACGAGCTCCCCGGGCGAGGCCGGAGCACAGCAAGGAGGATGCCAGAACGCAGCGAGAAGGATGACCGGATTATTTGGAGAGGTATTTTTCGATCTCAGCAAACAGGGCGTCAACCAGATGCGCCGCCGGCACCTTGCGCACCGGCTCGCCGCGGACGAAGACAATCCCCTCTCCCCTGCCGCCGGCGATGCCGAAGTCGGCCCGGCGCGCCTCCCCCGGCCCGTTGACGACGCAGCCCATCACCGCGACTTCGATACTTTGCTTCAGGTCTCCCAGCCGTTCTTCCACTTCCGCCGCAATCGCCTCGATATCGATCTCGGTGCGCCCACATGTAGGGCACGATATCAAAGAGGGACCCCACTTGCGCAGACCCAGGCTCCGGAGAATTTCATAGCCGGTCCTCACCTCTTCCACCGGATCGGCGGTGAGAGAAACGCGGATTGTGTCCCCCACCCCTTGTGACAGGAGCGCTCCGATGCCGACCGCGCTCCTGACGGCGCCGGTCCGGACCGTGCCGGCTTCGGTTACGCCCAGATGCAAGGGATAATCAATTTGCTTGGCCAGCGCCAGGTTGGCGCCGATTGTTTCCGGCACCGAGGACGATTTGGCCGACACCTTGAAGTTATAAAAATGCAAGTCCTCAAGCAGCCGCACAAAATCTAGCGTCGTTTCCACCAGTGCAGCGACCGGATCGCGCAGTTGCTGTGTCCTTCTCTCCCTGGGAAGGGAGCCGGAGTTGACGCCGATCCGGATCGGCGCGCCCGCCGCCCGGGCGGCTTCCACCACCGCCTCGACCTTGTCGTTGCCGCCGATGTTGCCCGGGTTTATCCTAAGACCTGAGGCTCCGGCATCCAGCGCCAGGATTGCCAGCATGGATTTAAAATGAATATCGGCAACGACAGGCAGCGGCGATTCTGCGGTAATCCGGGACAGCGCCGCCGCCGCTTCCTCATCCGGAACTGCCACACGGACGATCTCGCAGCCGTAAGCGGCGAGGCTGCGGATCTGGCTAAGGGTTGCCTCAGCATCGCGCGTGTCGGTGTTGGTCATTGACTGCACGGACACCGGCGCGCCGCCGCCCACGGGTACATCACCGATTTTTATGCCGATCTTGCTCATCAAACCCCAGAACCTGGTTTCGAGTTTCTGGTTTCTGGTTTTAAGTTTCCAGAATTAGTAACTAGAAACCAGCAACTCGAAACTGTTATTTTATACTGAACCCGGGTCCCAGCAGCCGCTGGACATCGTTGACCAATCCCAGGATAAACAGGCCGGCAAACAGCGCCAAGCCGATAAAGGAGACCCGCTCGAAAGTTTCCCGCCTGATTGGCGATCCCTTGATTTTTTCCAGAAGGTTAAAGAGGACATGACCCCCATCCAGCGGCAGCAGCGGCAGCAGGTTCAGGATGGCCAGCTGCAGACTGATAAAGCCAAGCACGCGCAGGTAGACGCCCCACCCGAGGCTGATCGTCTGTGACGAAATAGCGACAATTCCAATCGGAGAGGTTAACTGGGAACGGCTTTGCTCGCTGATGAAAAGATTCTTGATCGCGATAAAGACTTCCTTAGTCATCGATCCCACGTCCAGTACCGCGTTTTTCAGTGATGTGCCGATGGAAAAATTCAGGGTGCCGACAAGGTCCTGGCCAAACCCGATTCCGAGAAAGCCTTTGCTGGGGTCGTTCGGGTCGCGCCCCAGGGTCGGCATATAAGTCTTCTGCTCTCCCTTGCGCGCCACAATGATCGTTACTTTCTGATCCGGCATCGACCGCAGCATGTTGCGAAAAGCCAAGGCGCCGGCGCTACTACCGTTGATGGAGATAATTTTGTCGCCGGGCTGAAGTCCCGTCTGAGCGGCGGCGCTGCCTTTGACAATCGAGGCAATCGTGTTGTTAGGCTGGTAGTTTGGCGCCCCCTGGTAATAGAAAACAAAAAAAAGGATGGCGGCCAGGAGGACATTCATTGCCGGACCGGCGGAGATCGTAATCACCCGTTGCCAGACCGGCCGGGCAAAGTAGGCCCGGTCTTCTTCGCCCTCGGCGACCTCCTCCTCGCGGGTCATGCCCATGATCTTCACGTAGCCGCCCAGAGGAATAACGCCGACGCCGTACTCGGTCTCGCCCATCTTCTTTTTGATGGCCGCCGGCGGGAAGCCAAGATAGAACTTTTCCGCTTTCATGCCAAATGCTTTGGCGGCCAGAAAATGGCCGGATTCATGAATCAGGATCAGCAGCCCGATTCCGACAATGGCAATGAATGTTAGCAAACCAAATTACTCCGCTTTAGCCGATCAGGGTCGCCGCCCGGCGGCGCGCCGATGCGTCTATTTCCTGGATCTCGTCAAGACCGTCCGGGCGCTCCGGCAGATCGCCGTCCATGGACGCAAGTGTTTTCTCCACCAGCTCCGGAATCCCCAGAAACGGGATTCGCCCCGACAGGAACGACTCCACGGCTACCTCGTTGGCGGCGTTGAGCGCGACCGGCGCCCCTCCCCCACGCCGGCCGGCTTCGGTTGCCAGCACCAGGCACGGGAATGCCTCCAGGTCTGGCTTAAAGAAGGTCAGCTTCCGCTGGCTGACAAGATCGAGCCGCGGCTGCCGGACCGGCAGGCGCTCCGGGTAATTGAGCGCGTAGGCTATCGGCAGTTTCATGGAGGGGATGCCCATTTGCGCCAGCACGGATCCGTCGGCAAACATGACCATGGAATGGATGACGGACTGGGGATGCACGACTACTTCGATATCGTCGTAAGGCGTGCCGAACAGGTAGTGCGCCTCGATCACTTCCAGTCCCTTGTTCATCAGGGTGGCGGAGTCGATCGTGATTTTGCTTCCCATCGTCCATTGAGGGTGCGCCAGCGCTCCTTTGCGCGTCACCTCCGCGAGCTCGCCGCGGGATTTGCCGAAGAAGGGCCCTCCGGACGCCGTCAGGAAAAGCCGGCTGGCGGGCGGCTGACCCTGGAGACACTGAAAGATGGCGCTATGCTCGCTGTCGACTGGGAGTACCCGGGTCCGCCGCTCTTTGGCCATCTCCATGATCAGCCCGCCGGCGACAACCAGGCTTTCCTTGTTGGCAAGCGCCAGATCCACGCCGACTTCGATTGCCGCCATCGTCGCTTCCAGGCCGGCAGCACCCATAACCGCGTTCAGGACCAGGTCGCAAGCTGTTTCTTCCACCAACTGCCGGACAGAACCGCTGCCGCTGTAAACGCGGGCGTTGGGAAGATCTGCCTTAAGCCGGTCGCCTGCGGACGGTTCCCGGATAGCGACGCCGCTCACACCAAATTTGCGCGCTTGCTCGAGTAGGAGCCGGTGATTTGTTCCCGCCGCCAGGCCGACGACCTCAAGATGAGGGTTCTCGGAGATCACCGCTAGCGCCTGGGCGCCGATCGATCCGGTCGATCCGAGTATTAAAATCCGCTTGGTCATAGCAATAAAAAAAGGTTCACGTTAAACGTTAGACGTTAAACGCCGTTTAATCATTTTCCCACCATCGCCGTCACAAGGTAAAACGCCGTCACGGTTGTAAACAGCAGCGAATCGAACCGGTCCAGGATGCCGCCGTGCCCGGGGATGATCGTGCCCGCGTCCTTGACGTGCGAGGCTCTTTTTAGGTACGACTCAAACAGGTCTCCCAGCGGCGCGGTGATGGCCAGCGCCACTCCGAGGACAAAAAACTGGCCCGTGCCCATCCAGCCGAGCGATTTGCCCGCGATCAGGACCACCAGAATCGTGCCCAGAAAGCCGGCCAGGGTTCCTTCGATTGTCTTCTTTGGCGAGACCACCGGCGAGATCTGCCTCTGCCCGTAAAAATGCCCGACCGCGTAGGCAACCGTATCCGAAGTCCAGGTGGCCAGAAGCACTACGATCGCCAGGCTGATCCCATAGGCGGGGCTTCTGAGCAGAATCAGATGGGCAAAACCGATGCCAATGTAAAAAGCGCCGAAAAAGGTGACCGCCATTTCCTGGACCATCTCGGCCTTAAGGCCGCGAATGGCATGGAACAGGAAAGTGAGGCCGAACAGATAGACGACTCCGCGCAGGGTGCCCTCCAGCTGCCCGCTGTACGCTCCGATCAGGATCAGCACCGCGCCAAGGTATCCCGCCAGCAGGTTTGGCTTGTAGGCTCTGGTCATCCGGTAGAACTCGTGCATGCCAATGATGCTGAGAATGATCAGCGACACCAGCAGCGCCAGGCCACCGGTGTACACTACAAAAATGGCCAAGGGGACTCCCAAGAGGCCGATGAGCGCACGGGTGATCAGCACATCCGCCTACCTGGCACCAAATCGCCGCGACCGCCGGTTAAACTCTTCAAATGCCGCCTCCAGGTCGGTTGCGTCAAAATCTGGCCACAATTTATCAGAAAAGTAAAGCTCACTGTAAGCACACTGCCACAGCAGAAAGTTGCTAATCCTTTGCTCGCCGCTGGTGCGGATCAGCAGCTCCGGGTCGTGCATTTCCGGCGCGTACATAAAC
>JACWAM010000079.1 GCA_014874265.1 Thermoleophilia bacterium
CAATAAGATAGACAGTCATCCGGCCGGCGTTTCCGGTTTTAAGCGTTGGGTTCATTCTCAAACTCAGGATCGCTTCCCGCCGCCGCCAGCTTGCTTTCATATCCACGCCTGGTCACCATCTTGCCGCCGATTACTTCCGTCCGGGAATTGCCAATAATAATGATCGTCCGCATGTCAACACCAATTTTTGTAAGATTTATCAACTTATCCATGCCGGTCTTTTCATCCCGGCCGCCGGCGCTAAAGACCCATCCCACCGGCGTTTCCGGGGAACGGTGCTCAAGCAGGATCGCGCATGCCTCTTCAAAGAGCGGCCGCCGCTTCCTGCTGGCCGGATTGTAAAGGCAGATCACCATGTCGGACGTTGCCGCCGCGCGGAGCCGGCGGATCACCTCTGCGCGGGGCGTCAGCAGGTCGCTGAGACTGAGCGTGACATAATCGCACATGAGCGGGGCCCCCAGGCGGGCGGCGGCAAACTGCGCCGCCGTTACTCCGGGGATAACCTTGACCGGGGTATCGCCGGCAAGCTCCAGCAGGGGACCGGCCATGCCATAGACGCCGGGGTCGCCGCTGGAGACAAGCGCCACCGTCTGGCCGGACGTCGCCATCTCGATGGCCTGGCGGCAGCGCTCGATTTCCGCCCCCATGGAACCGGAAACATAATTCTGATGCGGAAATAGCTCCCGCAGTTGATCGATGTAAGTGCGGTAGCCCAGCACTACGTCCGCGGTGGCGATGGCCTGACGCGCTTCCTCGGTAAGCAGCGGGGCCGTGCCGTCTCCCGTGCCCACCACCAGTATCCGGCCGGTGGGCTCATCCTGCCTCACTGGCTGGACCGCGGGGGCGGCCAGCGCCACAGTCACCGGACCGGCTGCTGTCTTGGGCGCCAGCAACATTGCCCCCGGGCCCGCCGCCAGCAGCGCCGCCGGCTCCGACACCGCCGGCGACCCCACCTTTTCCGCCACGAACCGGCTGCCAGGCCGGTTCATCTGTTTAAGCTCATCCGGCCGGAAAAACAAAAGTCCCGCTTGCAGACGCTTGGCCGCCTGAACCAGTCCGGGCTCGTCGCGCTTGGCCTCGATGGAAGCCAGAGAGCCGATCGCGCGCATGTCAAGTCCGGTGGCGGCGCAGACTGACTTAACCGCCTCGATGATCGCCTCCGCCGCCGTACCGCGGCGGCAGCCGACGCCGGCAGACAGGCAGCGGGGAATCAGGCGGGCTGTCGTGATCGCCTCCGCCGGGCGCGCGTCGCTGGCGCCGCCCTCAGATCCGTTCGCTGCGGCGGTGGCTCTGGCTGGTTGTGATTGGTCAGACCGATTGGGACCAGCCTCTGGTTCAGCGGTTTTATAGCTGATCAGCAGGCGGCCGTCAAAGCCGGCGGTGCTGCTCCCTGGAGTCACCCATTCGTAGCCTTCTATCCCCGGATCGCCCGGCGATTCGACGCAGATGCGCTTGCCGCCAATCAAAAGCGCGGTAATCTCTCTGAGCATGACCGGATCGTCGATTTCCGCGCCCAGCAGCCGCGCTACCTCGTCCGGCGCCGTCAAGCCGAGGACATCGCTGGCGGTGGTGATCGCCGCCCGTCCGCCAAGAAATTCGGCAATCTGGCGGGCAAGCAGATTGGCGCCGGCCGCGTGGCCCCCGAGTAGCGGGATTATATGCCTGCCTTCCTCATCCAGGACGATCACCGCCGGATCTTCCTGCTTTGTTTTCAGGTGGGGAGCAAGCACGCGGAAAACAATGCCGGCGGCCATAACGCAGACGACCGTCTCGCCGGCTTGAAAACTCTTTGGCATGGCTTCACTGATGCTGTCAAACGGATCGCAGCGCTTGCAGCCGAGGCTGTGACAGCGGGGCAGGTGCGCCGTGCCGCCAAAACGGTCGCGCAATTTTAAAGCGAGCAGGGCGCCGCCCGCCGTCAGAGAAAAATAGCTGATCGGACTGCCGACGACCCCCTGTTGATCTTCGTTCCGGCGCCTTTGCCCTCGTCCGGCTCTGCCTTGATCCGCCGGGCCTCTCACTTCCCCTCCTCCGGCTCTGCCGCCCGGTACCCGTGGCAGAAGTTCCTGGCGTACAGAAGCGATTTTTGACCTCCCGGTACGAGGGCGCCGCCGACCAGAATCAGGGCGGTTCGTTTGACATTCTCCCTTTCCATTACTGCTGCCAGCTCTGACAGGCGGGTCCGGATGACCCGCTCATCCGGCCAGCTCGCCCGCTGCACCACCGCCACCGGCGTTTCGCCGCCGTAACGCTCGAGGAGCTGGTTCTGCACCTTCCCGGCCAGCCCGGCGCTGAGGAAAATCGCCATGGTGGCTCCGTGTCCGGCCAGCGCCGCGAGGTCTTCCCCCGCCGGCACTGGCGTGCGGCCGGCAGCCCTGGTGATAATAACCGTCTGCGACACCCCGGGCGCCGTTAGCTCGCGCTGAAGCGCCGCCGCCGCCGCGCCCAGCGACGAGACTCCGGGCACCACGCGGGCGGCAATCCCCTCATCCCGAAGAGCGTCAATCTGTTCGTTGATGGCGCCATAAAGGGAAGGATCGCCGCTATGTAGCCGGACAACCTGCTTTCCCCGGCGACAGCGGTCGACCATTAATTTGATAAGGTCCTCAAGACATAGCGGCGCGCTATCAACCAGCTCGGCGGCCGGGTTAAGCTCTAGCAGCACCGGATTAATCAGCGAACCGGCATAGACAATCACGTCCGCCTGCTGAAGCAGGCGCATTCCCTTGACCGTGATTAGCTCGATATCACCCGGACCGGCCCCGACAAAACAGACCGTGCCGCCTTTTTGATTATTGTTCTTTTCCATAATTGAAAGTGGATCTCCCGCGTCGCTAAAGAGGTGACGTTTAAAAAGCAGATCCCTTGCCTCGCTCGGGATAACAAAATTGCGATAACCGGCCACACTCGCTTTCACGTAACTTACGCAACATTTCTTCATTTAGGCCGGGATGACAACCTCGGCAACCAGGCCCTGGACAATATTTCTTGTCTTTTTGCCGTCCATCTTATTTATGGCTCTTATGGCTCGCCGCCTGCTTTTATCCAGAGAACGGCAAAGTAGGGCAACTGCCGGGCGCTGTCCCGGTTGAGCCGTTTGATGATCTTCTCCGCCGGGCTCCCCAGCTCAATGGCAGCCACGGCGCGGCTCCACGCCCCGTGCGCGTCCATCAGGTCCAGCGAAGCCGGCGGGAGCGCCCGCGGCTTGATGATGACAATGGAAGCCCTGATTTTCAGCGCCGCCGCCAAGCCGTCGCTATCGGCGCCCGTGACGATAACCGTCGGGGTATCGCCCTCCGCCAGAGGCAGGCCGATCCCCGCCGCCATGGCGCTCATGGCCGTGACGCCGCTGATCACTTCCACCCGGCCCGGATACTTCCCGGCCAGATAGCCGAAAGTACTGTAAAACAGCGGGTCTCCCAGGGACAGGCAGGCAACGTCGCCGTCCTCTCCGGCCCGGGCCAGCAGCTCGGCGGCCTCCTTCCGCGACTGCTGGAGCCTGGCCCCGTCCCGCGTCATTGGCAAAACCAGCGGCAGCCGCGTTACCGTTTCGGGCAGATAAGAGGCAACCACGGCCAGCGCGCGGCTGGCCGCCCCTTTCCTGTGTACGGGAAAAGCAATGGTGGCTGCCTTCTGAAGCACCTCCACCGCCCGCACCGTTACCAGCCCGGGGTCACCGGGACCGACGCCGAGGCCGAATAAAGTTCCGAGCTCAATGTTCAAAGTTTTCCAAGTTCAAAGTTCCAAGTTATGGTAACATCGAGGCGGAGATTGAAAAAATCTGATATACCTTATTCTTTATCTCCGGTAAATAAAATCACGGGATTGTTCTCTGCCCATTCGTGCGCTTCCCCTCGGGCAATCGCGACCCGCACAGCCTGACGTTTTGTCAACCGGGAAGCCGCCAGCAGTTTGTGCGCCACTGACCTGGTTGCCTCCAGCACCGCGGTGACGGCAACGCGCCCGCCCGGTTGGACAAATTGTACTGCTTCGTGAAAGATTTCCGCCAGGTTGCCGTCATGGCCGCCGATGACAACCAGATCCGGACGGGGCAGGCCGGTAAAGCTTTCCGGCGCCGCTCCACAGGCAATATTAACCTCAGCGCCAAAGCGGCGGGCGTTTGCGTCGATCAGGCGGCAGGCTTCCGGATTCTTGTCAATGGCGTAGATTTCCGCCTGCGGCGCCAGCAAAGCGCTTTCAATCGCATATGTGCCCGTTCCGGACCCGACATCCCAGATGGTGCGCCGCAGCGCCGGCTGGACCCTGGCCATCAGCACCGCCCGAAACTCGCTTTTGGACATCGGAATCCCTTCTTTTCTGATCCAGAGCTCATCGGGGATACCGGGCGCCGCCGCCACGGGCCGCTCTCCGATCTTTGCCGGACCGGTCCCGGTTGGCGGCGTCGGAAACACCAGGAGCAGCGAATTTCCCGGGAATTCTTCGCGGGCGGCTCCGCTTAAAGTCCCCTGCCAGAGCTGCTCCTCCTCAACTCCCAGATTCATGCCGACCGCCGCGCCGGCGTCGGCATGCGATAGCAGATGCAGGGCAACCGCCTGGGGCGAGTTACCGGCGTCGCAAAAATAGAGCACCGGACGGCTCCCCGTGTGATAAACCGGTACGCGGCCGCGGCCGTGGAGACTCTCCAGGCGCCAATCATGCCAGGAAGCCGAAAGCCTCGCCGCCATCAGTTGCACCGACGAAATTCCGGGGATGACGGTAATCCGGTCCGGAAAATGCATTTTTAAAAACGGCAGGATGCTGAAACAGCCGGGATCGCCGCTGGTCAGCACCGCCACGTCTGACCGCCCGATGTTGCCGGCGATAAAGAGCCTGACACCGTCAAGATCAGAGCCGATTAAACAGGTTGTGGCGCCCGGGGGAGCCAGCGCCAGCAGCCGCTGGCCCCCGGCGATATATCGGCAGGAGGCAATAATCTCACGCGCCTGCGGCGTCAGCCGGTCCGGCCGGCCCGGACCGGCGCCAATGACAAACAAAGTTCCAGGTTCCGAGTTCAAAGCCACGTCCCAGGTTAAAAGTTAAAAATTCAAAATCATCGAATCCCGCAATGCCAATGGACAGAACTTTACAACTTTGTCCGCATCGAAGCCGATGTAGAATCAGGAGGCAGTCAAAAGCTCCGGCTCAGTCCCGGCTCTGGCCGACGATGGCGCCGGCGCCGTCCGTTAACATAATTTTTGCCTTCAAATCAAAATGTTGACTGACGGCGGCGGCCACCTTTTCGGCCACCTCATCCAGCACACCCGTCATGCCGGCGGCGATCAGCTGTTTAACCGCGGCTTCGGTGGTAGGAAGCCGCTTTAACACCAGCGCCTGCCCGGAGCTTAATCCTCTCTTTTCAGCCATCGCCGCCAGAACGTCCAGCGGAGGGCCGGACCGGCGCGAGTGCGTATCAAAGTCTCCGCGCGCCAGCTTGGCCAGTTTGGATACATGCCCTACCATGATTACCTGCCTGAATCCGCGCGCCCGGGCCGCCTTCAACATTATGCCGGCGTAATTTCCGGTCTGAATGATTTCTGCCGGAGTGTAACCGGATTTAAAGGCGGCCTTTTCCCCCTTGGCGCCCGGCACCAGCACCGGCTCCTTGAGACCGGACGCCGCGGCCACATCGAGTTGAGGGATGAGTGATTCCTGGTATGCCTTTGCCGACCAGGGCTCAACCCTGCCGGTAGTCCCCAGGATGCTGAGGCCGCCTTCAATGCCCAGCCTGGGGTTGAAGGTGCGCCCAGCCAGCTTCTCGCCGCCCGGAATGGAAATAATCACACCGGCGCCTCCCGGCATCAGCGCGGCCGCCTCAGCCCGCAACTGCCGAAGCGGCGCCGGATTAATCGCCGGCCGTCCCGGCGCGACCGCCAGTCCGGGCAGGGTCACTTTTCCCACTCCTTCGCCCCCGTTGACCACGATCCGCCCATCCCTTCTGGCAGCCATCGACGCAAATATTTTCAGGCCGTGCGTGATATCGGGATCATCGCCGGCGTCTTTGACAACTGAACATATACCCGGTTCAATAAGATCCACGGGAAAGGATGCCTCTTCGCCGTCCGGAAGCTTTATCCTGACCGAGCCCGTGAAGCCGTCGCGCCCGGCCTCCCGGTCGCCGCGCAAGCCCTCCCGCGGCACTTTTACCGACCGCAGTGACAGCGCCGCCGCCCTGGTCGCCGCCTGAGCGCAGGCTCCGGTGGTAAAGCCGCGCCTCATGTCAGACCTGCTCCCCGGGATCCAGCTTCATCAGCGCGTTGGCGATCGCCACGGCTATATTGCTGCCGCCGCGGTTCCCCGGCAGCGCGATGAAGTTCAGCCCCGAGTCAATCAGCGCCTGCTTACTCTCAGCGGCGCCGACAAAGCCTACCGGCGCGCCCACCACCAACGCCGGCCGCGCCCTCCCGTCAACGCACTGGCGCAGGACTTCAAACAGCGCCGTGGGAGCGTTGCCGATCACAACGAGGGAATTATCAATCCCGTGCGTGCCGGCCAGCAGCCTGATTCCGGCGGCGCTCCGGGTGATCCCCTCAGCTCGCGCCAGCGCCGCCGCTTCCGGAGCGGCAACGCGGCAAAGAACCTGGTGACCCAGTCTGACCGCCGTCGGCCCCAGTCCCGCCGCCACCATGTTTACATCACAAATAATTGTGGTATTCGACGACAGCGACGCCATCGCCGCGGTCACCGCGCCGGCCGAGAATTTAAGGGAGCCGGCCAGCGACGGATCGCCGGTAGCATGAATCACCCTCCGTACAACCTGATACTCAGGTTCTTCATCTCCGCTAATCCCTAAAAGATCGTCAATAATATCAAAGCTTTGTTTCTCGATTGATTCTGCCGCGGGGGAGCCTGCCCGGGTTGCGCTTGCCTTCTCATGCTCCACGTTTTGCCCGTCCGGCGCCATGCCGCTGCCGCTCCCGGGCTCTTCATCAAGCGCGGCCTTCAGCATGCCATTGCCGGTGGCGGTAATCCGGCTGGCAACCACCTCGACCAGGCGCTCATCGGCCCCCAGCGGATCGGCCAGAACAAACTCGATGCCGGGCAGTTCAGCCCGCAGGGTATCCAGCTCGCCCGGGATGTCCCGTTGCATATGATTGCCTTCAAAAAGGAAATAAGGCGCAATGATGATGCGGCGGGCGCCCGCCGTCACGAGCCGCCGGCAACAATCGTCCAGCCCGGGGTCATTGAACTGCAGTGAAGCCGCCAGTACCGGCAGCCCGACCCTGGCCTCGAGCTTTCCGGCCAGCCACTTGAGCAACGGCGCGGCCTGAGGGGCGCGGCTGCCATGACCCAGAACCACCACGGCCGTCGCTATTCCGCCGGGGTCCAGATTGATGTTTTCAGGACCCGGCACGGACGTCATCTCTTTTGAACCCGGCGCAGGCGGCAACAAACCGGGAGGCGGCCTCGCGGTTGCCGCCGAAGTGAATGTGCACGTAAGACGCCAGCACATTGTCGCGGTTATAGCCGTCCGGAGAGCCGCCGCCGGTGCGATTCGAATAGCAGTCATACGCCACGTCCCGGGGACTCCAGTCGACCGCCGACCAGTGGAACTCGTGGCCGCGGATAGCGCCGCCTCCCTTTAGCAGAATGCTGTCACGGCGCGCGGTTGCCTCCACATAACCAAGCGCCTGCCGCTTTGATTCCATCCGGGCCGGCAGGGGAATCGCGCCGCTCATCCCGCGGCGAACCCCATCCACCTCAATACTCTGGCAAAGATAGACCAGCCCCCCGCATTCGGCGTAGGTGGGAAGGCCTGCAGACACCGCCGCGGCGACGGACTGCCTCATGGCGCCGTTGGCCTCGAGCTTGTCCGCAAACATCTCCGGGAAACCGCCGCCCAAGTAAAGGCCGTCGCACGCCGGCAGCGCCTCGCCGCGAATCGGACTAAACGGGACCAGCTCGGCGCCGGCTTCCTCCAGCGCTTCCAGACTGTCAACATAATAGAAAGAGAAGGCTTCATCCCGGGCGATGGCAAGCCGCACGCGCTCCCGCCGGCCGGAGGGCGCGGCGGGTGAGACATTCCCGCCCCCGGCAACATGATCAGGCACCCCGGCGGCCTCCGGTCCGGCTGCCGCCCCGGCCAGCGACAGCAACGCATCGATATCAACATTTTCCTGAACGTGCTCAATGATCCTCGTCAGTTTCTGCTCCAGCGGCCTCTCGCCGGCCGGCACCAGTCCCAGGTGGCGGGAAGGTATTTCGAGCCCTCGGCTCCGCGGCATGATGCCCAGCACCGGCACGCCGGCCTCGACAGCGGCAGCCGCGAGAATGCGCGCGTGTGAAGCGCCGCCAACATTGTTGAGGATGCAGCCCGCCAGTTTAACATCAGGGTCAAATGTGGCAAACCCATGAAGCAGCGGCGCCAGGCTGCGCGCCTGGCCGGAGCAGTCTGCCACCAGCACCACCGCGCCCCCGATAAGGCCGGCAACCTCAGCGGTGCTGCCCTGGCTGCCGGCGCCGGTGCGGCCATCAAAGAGCCCCATGACGCCCTCAACAACAGCTATATCCGCTCCCGCGGCGCCGCGAACGTAGACCGCCCTGACTTCATCGGCGGAGGTGAGCCAGGTGTCGAGATTCCGGGAAGGGGCGCCGGTGACTTTCTGGTGAAACCCGGTGTCAATGTAATCCGGGCCCGCCTTGAACGGGGCAACCTTAAGGCCCCGCCGGCGGCAGGCTCCCATGATGCCAACCGCCACAGTTGTCTTCCCGACGCCGCTGGCGGCGCCGGCAATCACCAGCGGCCGGCCTGATTTCTGCTGACTATCCATTTAACTTCTCCACCGCCCACCGGAGTGCGGAAAGCAGCTGGCTGTTGTCCCGCTCATCCCGCACCGCCACGCGGACATAACCGTCTCCCAGCCCGCGAAAAGAGCGGCAATCGCGCACGAGGATCCCCTGAAGCTCCAGCCGCTCGGCCAGATCCGCCGAGCTGCCCGCCCCGGCGCCGCCAGGCCCCGCGCCAAATGGCCCGGCACGGAAGAGAATAAAATTTGCCGCGGAGGGAAAAGTCCGGACCCCTTCGATGCCGTTTAAGTCGGTGAAAAGCCGTTCTCTTAATAGCGGCGTCAGCTTCCTGGTCCTGACCAGATAATCGCCGTCCGCCAGCGCCGCCCTTGCCGCCGCGCGCGCCAGGCAGTTGATGTTCCAGGCCGGCATGCGCGCCTTAAGCGCCGCCGCCAATGATTCCTCGGCGGCAAGGCAGCCGATTCTCAGACCCGCCAGGGCAAAAGATTTCGTGAAGGAGCGGATAACGTACAGGCCCTCGCGCACACCGCCCGACAGAACCGAGCTGCCCGCGCCGGCAAAATCGATAAACGCCTCGTCGACAACCAGCGCGGCGCCGGCGGCGCGGCACTTTTGCCACAAATATAATATCTGCTCAACATCGGCGAGATGGCCGGTCGGGTTGTTAGGATTGCAGACAAAGACAAGATCGCGCCCGCGAGGATCTACTGACTCCACATCGAGGGCGAAATCATCCGCCGGCGCAAGCATCAGGCTTTCGCACTCGGCTCCGGCAGCCTGACAGGCGGTCCGGTATTCCGAAAAGGTCGGCTCGACAATCAGCACCCGGCGCGGACCAAGCAGGACCGCCAGCCAGTAAATGATCTCGATGCTGCCGTTTCCCAGCGCGACCTCGGCCGGAGTAACGCCGAGGAACTCCGCCACATTTTCCGCCAGCCCGGCCCCGCTTTCTTCCGGATAGTAAGCCACCTCCGCCAGCGCCTTTGTGATTGCCTCCAGAGCGGCGGTGGGCGGCCCCAGCGGATTGATGCTGGCGCTGAAATCGATCAGCTCTTCCTTGGGTATTCCCAGCCGCCGCGCGGCTGCCTCCCGCCGGCCGCCATGCGCCGGAGCCGCGGAGGCGCCTACGTTCATCCCGGTGACGTCGAAGCCGGCCATCCTAATAATCCATCCTAATACTCCGTGCCTTCCCGGGCCCGGATGCCGCGCCGGAAGGGATGTTTGATCTCTCTCATTTCCGTAACATAATCACATGCGTCGATCAGCTCAGGCGGCGCGGCGCGGCCGGTAAGGACCAGCTCTACCGAGGGAGCTTTTTCCGCGAGGAGCTCCAGCAGGTCATTCACGCGGATGTGCCCGCACCTGACAATATGTGTTACCTCGTCAAGTATGACCAGGTCATACATGCCCTCCGTCACCGTCTCGCGGGCCGCCTTCCACCCGCGGGCCACCGTGTTGCCGCTTTTTTCCATGGCCTCCCGCTCCTGCGGCGAGGCAAACCGCGAGGCGCCAAACTGCCGGATGGTAAATCCTGGCCCCATTTTTTCCGCGAAAACCAGCTCGCCGGTCTTGATGCTCGTCCGCTTTAAAAACTGGATCACCGATACCCGCCGGTCGCGGCCGAGCGCCCGCAGCGCCAAACCGAGCGCCGCCGTCGTTTTGCCCTTGCCGTCGCCGGTGTAGAGATGGATCAGTCCCTGCGGCCGCTTCTGTTCCCAGAGAACGCGGGCGAGCTTCTCTTTCTCAGCCGCGGCGCCCGCCTCCAGGGTATCGCCGGAGCTCATCAGAAACCCTTTCGCCAGCACCGGCGCATGAAAATGCCGGCGACAAGCATGATGCCGGCGCTATAATACATCAGATTGGCCGCCCGGCCGATATCGTCGCTGTCTGGATGCCGCTTGCCCTCGCCGATCAGCGGGCCTTCGACCAGTTTTCCCTTGTAGCTTCTGGAGCCGCCCAGACAAATGCCAAGAGCTCCCGCGAACGCGCTTTCGCAAACGCCCGCGTTTGGGCTCCGGTGACTGCGCGAGTCACGACGCCAGGTCGCGATGGCGGCGCCTGGGCGGCCTCCCACGGCCGGCCCCGCCAGGGCCGCCGCCAGACCGGTAAGGCGAGCGGGAATAAAACCCGCGGCGTCATCCAGCCTCGCCGCCGCCCAGCCAAAGTCTTTATAGTCACGGTCCCGATAGCCGATCATCGAGTCGAGCGTATTGATCATTTTATACGTCATTGCCAGTGGCGCTCCGCCGATCAGCCCGTAAAACACAGGGGCGATGACGCCGTCGTTTGAATTTTCCGCCACGCTCTCGATGGCGGCCCTGGTCACGCCGGCGCCGTCGAGTTCGGCGGTGTCGCGGCCTACCAAATGGGCGACCGCTGCGCGCCCGTCATCAATCCCTGAGGCGAGATCCCGCTGAACATCCCTGGCTGCCTGAAAAAGGGAGTGGCCGGCAAGCGCCAGCGACAGCAGCATCACCTCGGTTGCAGGACGGATCCGGTCCGGCACTGCCTGAAGCAGCTTTCGCACTGCCCAGAAAGTTCCCGCCGGCAAAGCGATAGCCACCACCGACCCGGAGACGCGCTCGGCGACCGGTCCATGGCGCCGCCCCGGAACTGCTTGGTCGGCAAGCCCGATTAACTTGCCCATCCAGGAAACCGGGTGCAGGGCCTCCGGAGGCTCTCCCATGAGCGCGTCAACTGTAAACGCGAGCAGGAGGCCCGCGCCGTTTCTGTCAAACCAGTCCGGCAATCCGGTAGATCTCCTCGACGTCGATCGACTGCCTCAGCTCACGGGCCAGACGGTCGTACTCATGCTCCTTCAGTGCCCCCAGCCCGAGCAGCGGCATATCGGCGGGACAGCCAAAATACGCCAGCAGCTCAGCCAGCACCTCGTCGCAGTCAAAAAAGCCATGGAAATATGTGCCCAGCACGAGGCCGTTTCTGCTGATGGCGCCGTCCGGACCTTTCCCGGTGTCCAGCAGCGGGCTGGCATCCGGACCCAGAGCCGTCCGGCCCATGTGGATTTCGTAACCGGATACCTTTGTTCCCTTTCGCAGCAACGGGCTTTCACCGGTAACGGCGCCGTGAACGCGGGTGGTTTCCTTCTCCGGCCCGAAGGTAGTCTCAACGTCAAGTAAACCAAGAGCCTTTGCCCCGCCGGCGCCCCCGTCAATTCCCTGCGGATCCAGGATCTGCCTGCCCAGCATCTGGTAGCCGCCACAGATGCCGATTACCGGCGTACCAATGTCGGCCTGCCTGATTATTTCCGCGGCCAGGCCGCTCGACCAGAGAAACCGAAGGTCCGGCAATGTGCTCTTTGTTCCCGGAATGATGATCAGGTCGGCGCCGGATATGCCGGCGGGATGTTCCACATATTCGCATGCAAATCCGGAGCAACCGCCAAGCGCGTCAAAATCGGTAAAATTCGAAATCCGGGGCAGGCGCACGATCCGGACCTGGACCGTCCTGGCAGAGCCTGACCCCTCGTTGCGGCGCGCATCCGACGGCCACAGGGCGTTCCCCGGCGTCCTCGGGAAATCGCAGGGAGCCGGCCGCGGTCCGGACAGGGCCACGGAATCTTCTTCCTCGATCCTGAGGTCCTTGATGAAGGGAACCACGCCAAGCACCGGCCGCTCGCAGCGTGCTTCCAGGAAATCGATCCCCGGCTCCAGGATGGAGCGGTCTCCCCGAAACTTGTTGATGATCAAACCTGCCACCCGCTCCCGCTCGCCCGGTTCCAGCAGCTCCATCGTCCCCACCAGCGACGCAAACACGCCGCCGCGCTCGATATCGCCGATAAGACAGACCGGGGCGTCGGCGATCTCGGCCACGGTCATGTTGGCAATGTCATGCCCGCGAAAATTGATCTCGGCCGGGCTGCCCGCGCCTTCAATGATAACGACCTGAAAGTCGCGGCGGAGCCGCTCCAGCGATTCCGAGACGGCGTCCAGCAGACCAAGCTTGTACCCATGATAGTCAATCGCGGTCATCGTTCCCACTGGTTTTCCCTGAACAATCACTTGCGCGCCCGTATCCGTGGTCGGCTTCAGCAGCACAGGGTTCATGTCCACGGTGGGATCGATGCCGGCTGCTTCGGCCTGGACGACCTGGGCTCGCCCCATTTCGCCGCCGTCGATGCTGATGAAAGAATTAAGCGACATGTTCTGTGATTTAAACGGCGCCACGGCAAAGCCGTCCTGCGCCATGATCCTGGCCAGGCCCGCCACCAGCAACGTCTTGCCGGCGTGAGACGCTGTTCCCTGGAGCATAATCGTTTTTGCCAACTTCACTATAACCCTTTACTTTAGCCTTAATTACTCATTCCAGGTGATCATCAATTCGTTTAGGCTTCTATGACGCATTCCGGCGCCCGGTGCGAAGCAACGGGCGCGAAGAACCGGCTTTTTCCAAAAGCAGTCAAGAGCCGACCGATCTTTCGCCTTCGCTCCGGATGACACGCTGGAATATTCACTTTATTTTATTCGTACCGGTACGCCGGAGACGCAAAGGTAGACTTCATCCGCCAAGGCGGCCAGCTTCTGATTCGCGAGCCCGGCAACATCCCGGAAAAACCTCCCCAGGGGCGACTCGGGCACGATGCCCAATCCCACTTCGTTGCTGACCACGATCAGCTTTCCCGATCCGTTCTCAAGCCGGCAGGCCGCGGCCACCTGCTCGACCTCGTCGCTGAAGAGCTTCACCATGGCTCCTCCAGCCGCGATGTTCGGATCAGCCGTAAGCAGATTTGACAGGTAGACAGTCAGGCAATCAACCAGGACGGTGCCACCCTCCTCCAGCGCCTGCTGGATGGCGCCCGGCAATCCCCTGGTTGCCTCAACCGTCTTCCACGACGGCGGCCGCCGCCGCCGGTGCTCGTCGATCCGTGCTTTCATCTCGGCGTCACCGGGCTCGGCCGTGGCGATATAGGTTACGCCGCCGCCTTCCAGCGCCAGTTTTTCGGCCAACGCGCTCTTGCCGCTCCGGGCGCCTCCCGTAATGAAAATCATGGGTAAAGATCCAACGGCAGATCCATAAAAAAAGCCCCCTTCTTCCAGAAGCGGGCCGGTAAATAAAAACCCTAGCCACTCCTTCCGCGAAGAGCTTCCTGACTAGAGCCCGCGGGCAGGTTTCCTGGCTCCTGGGTCTTTATGTTTCCACGGCGCCTTCCCGAGCAAGAGCCAATCCGCAGATTTTTCACCGTCAGGATAGACTCTTAAGCCCAGTGGCCCGTTCCAACAGGAACGGAGCGCGAAAACCCCAGTAACAGTGGCGGGACCGCGCCGGCTTTCAACCGGCTTCCCTCAAGCGCTCCGGGCGGCAAAAGCGCCCGCAGCGACCCGCAAGCTGATCCAAATAGGTTAAAAAAGTATATGAGCTTTTACGCTGTTTTTTCAAGCGGCAGGATCGGCTGCTTTTACCGCACTACTCCAGCACTTCGTCGAACTCCACCTGCAGTAGTCCCTTTCTGATCGCATAACGCACCAGTTCGGCGCGCTTGTGCAGATTGAGCTTCTCCATGATGTTCGCCTTGTGCGTCTCCACCGTCTTGACGCTGATAAACAGATTATCGGCAATTTCCCGGTTGGTGTAGCCCTCGGCTACGAGAGTGAGGATCTCCCGTTCGCGTCCGGTTAGCATATCGTAGCTGGTGGCAGGCTCCTGACCCTGTTTGATCTTATCCAGATAATCCTCCACCACCATCTTCGCCGCCGATGGATAAAGGAAACAGTCGCCGTTGCTGACAACGTGGATGGCGTTGACAAGGTCGCTGTCCGCCGCCTTTTTCAGCACATAGCCGGAGGCGCCCGCCTGTAGAACCTGGAATAGATATTCCTCGTTATCATGCATCGTCAACACCAGGATCTTGACGTCCCGGTCCCGCTTCTTGATTTGCTTCGTCGCTTCCATCCCGTTCATCACTGGCATGCCGATGTCCATTAAGACGACATCCGGGTGCAGCTCCTGCGTTTTTTGCATTCCCTCGAGACCGTTCTCCGCCTCACCAACAACCTCGATGTCGCTTTGCTCAGTCAGCAGCCGGTTTAACCCTGCCCGCAAAATTGCATGGTCGTCAACTAGTAAAACCTTGATCTTGCCCATGATACCCCTCTCCTTGACATTGTTGCCCTCCGCGTCCGGACCAAAGCTGCCCGTAGCCGGGCCTCATGACGCAGAGGATGGCAAAAATCATCCACAAAAACGATTTTGTCGGCAGGACGGATGCTACCAGATGCCGTCGCCGCTCCTGATCGGCGCCTCCATAAATATGCTGGTTCCTTCCCCGGGGCGCGAGTCAAACTCCAGGCTGCCCCCCACCAGTTCGATTCTTTCCTTCATTCCATGCAGCCCCAGGCCCCGGCCCCGGTCTTCGGACGCCATCGCGGCGGCCGCATCGAAGCCCTTGCCATTGTCCTCGATCATCCCCTGCACATGGTTTCCCTTTCGCCGGAGCGTCACCCGGCATCTGGTCGCCCTCGAATGCCGGGCGACGTTGGTGAGCGCTTCCTGGACAACGCGGTATAAAACAGTTTCAAGTTCCGGCGTCAACCGTTCGGTCAGCGCCATCAATTGCACTTCCACGGGAATCCCGCTGTACTCTGAAAATTCCTTCGCATAGGAACGCAGTGCCGCCGGCAGGCCGAGATCGTCAAGTATGCTCGGCCGCAGCCGGACCGCCATCGTATGCACCTCATTAAGTGTTTGATGCGCAAGATCTTTGATGCTAAACAAGCGCTCCCGCAAGTCAGGCTGAGAAGCCGGAGCGGTTTCTTCCAGCATTTTGATGCCAATGATGAGACCTGTGAGAGACTGGCTGGTTTCATCGTGGAGTTCGCGGGCAATCCGCCGCCGCTCTTCCTCCTGGGCCTTGATCACAGACGCTGCCGCGCGCTTGCGAGCGCTCTCCATGGTCTTGATCATCTGGTTGAGGCTGCGTGACAGATCCTCGATCTGGGGATCATCCGTGCTTTCCGGGATCCGAATGCCCCGGTGGCCGGCGCGAATCGCCTTGACGGCGTCGTTGACATCGTCAAGGGGGCGGAAAGCCATCTTCACCATGAGGTAATTGATCAGAATTGACAGCGAGATGCCGCTGGTGAAAAAAAGCGCCATCAGGCCCAGCTCGGTACTCTCGAAATACCGTTTCTCAAGATAATACCCGGCCAGACCACCCACGACGATCAGCGCGCTATTGATAATTACGACTTTTTGAAATAAAGACCGGCGCCTAAGCCGCATCATAATTGGGTTAACAAATGCGCAGAGATGTTCTAAAGCGGACCCCGGACTGCTTTGCTCAGCCGGCGAAGCGCCGGCTCCGGCGTCGATCGGATCGAGTCCCCTGGACCGGCTCTCGCGCAGTGGGCCGCTTCCCGGCACGGGGCGTGACAGCGCTTCTTGACTTCCTGGTTCCATTCAATTCCTTGACGGAGCGGAACAGAAAATGGCGGGGCACCCGGGAGGAAAATAGCACAGCCATCCTCCCAAAGCCTCCTTTATAACCGCCGCAATCCTATCATTGGGCATGCAAACACATGGTAGCAAACAGCCGCCGGTTAGGCCATGAAAAATCAAAACCGGAATGACATTCCTTTTACCGATGTTCCGGGCCTGAAGGAATCTGCGCCGGAGATTTGCTGCCATCTCGCTTATTGGTTAATGTGGGGATTTTTCCAGGGCGCCTCGAATTAAGAAAGGCAGAAATAAGGCGTAAACTGGCGGGATTACGTCAGACAAAACGGCCGGGGCGGCCGCCGCTTTTAATCTGCGATGAGTCGACCGCCGGCGCTTTGCCGCGCGACTTCGCCGCCCGCCGGGGGGCTTTCGCTTCCACATAGGTGCCCGCCGTCAGGTCGGCAAAAGTTGTGCCCTCCAGCTGGCTCACCATCATACCCTGCATGTCTTCACACACCGCCAGAAATGAGCAACCATCCTGCAGGGCGCATCTACCGGGCTCTCTCTGGCACTGAACCAGCATGATTGGCCCTTCGATGGCCTCGATAACCTCCCGGAGGCTGATCTCTTCCGGCGGCCGCGAGAGCATGACCCCGCCCTGATTCCCCCGGAGCGTCCGGATGATGCCTGCCCGAGCAAGCGTGCGTATGATTGAAGGCAGGTATTTACCCGGGATCTCTTCGTTGGCGGCGATATCCTTGGTCTGGAAAACCTCACCGTAAGGAAGGGCGGAAAGATGCAGCACCGCTCTGACCGCATAATCGCTTTGCCTGGTTAAATGCAATAACCACCGTCCTCAAAGTGTTACACAACGAAACAGCCGGTTTCTGAATGACAGATCCCGCTTCCGGTCGCTGGCCGCAGCAGGGAGAACCCCCGCGCAAACCTTTGCCGCCTTCTACCCAGACGGCGATATGCCAAACCCCATCCCCAACAGCATGGCAGGAACAAACCCTGCATTGACTATTGAGTTTATTCCGTGCTGTAAAGAATGTCAATCATTTTTTTACGAATCCTCAACCTAATCGGAATTGCCCTAGCCTTTGTCAGCGTCAACTGTTTTCGCCGCTGGCTTCCAAAGCTTCGAGAAAGATTTGCACGACTTCCGGGTCAAACTGGCTCCCGGCGCACCGCCTCAGCTCGGCAATTGCGTCCTCCCTTGTCAGGGCCTGCCTGTAGGGCCTGCCGGATGTCATCGCTTCAAAAGCATCGGCGACGCCGAGGATGCGGGCGCCGACCGGGATGGAATTTCCCGCCAGCCCGTCCGGATAACCTTCGCCGTCGAAATGCTCGTGATGGTGCTTGATCATCAGTTTGATTTCGTTTGGGATGCTGGCATGTTCGAGAATCTTGTGACTGGTGCCGGGATGGCGCCTCATCGTGATCATTTCTTCCGGCGTGAGATCGTCTTCCTTGTGCAGCACCGCATCTGGAGTGCCAATCTTACCCACATCGTGCAGGTAGCCGGCGTCGCGAATCGAAAGCACGCTTTCCCCCGGAAGACCCATGCGTTCGGCAATGGCAACAGCAAAAGCGGAAACCCTTCCGGAGTGGCCCGTCGTATGCGAATCACGCGCGTCCACCGCTTCCGCGAGAGCCATGATCGTGGAAAGATATGCCTGGCGCAAATTGTCATAAAGACGTATATTGTCAACAATCACGCCCAACTCGTCACCCACGGAGTCAAGCAGGCTCCAGGTAGCTTCGTCGAGCCCTTCCTGCCTGCGGACGATTGCAACTAGCCCCACGGTCTCGGTAAGCGAATTCATCGGAAAAAATATCATCGAGAGCCCGCCGGTGCTTGCACCGGGGAAAAAAGGCGCCAGATCTTTATCCGCGCTTATATCTTCGATAAATTCGCGGCCGCCTTCCGCGAGCACGGATTTGAGGATACCCTCGCCGTCTCCTGGCTGGCGCGACACCCATCTGAGGAAATCTCCCGGCATGTTCTGCTGTGCGCCCATTCGCAGCCGCTCAGTTTGCGGATCAACCACGAATGCCGCCAGCGACTCGGCGGCGAGCGCCGGCTCCAGTTCCTGAAGGGCAACCCCGAGCACCTCAAACAGGTCCAGGGTGCGGGCGGCGGCGCTGAGGACCGAATGGAGAACGGCCAGTTCGTCACTCCGCTGCTTCAAGTCATGGGCACGCTCATCGACCATCTGCTCCAGGCGTTCCGAATATACCCGGTTCTGCTCTTCGGCAGCCAGCAGCCTGTCGTAATGATTCATTAAGGTGATGCTGGAGTTTCTCAGCTCATTTATCAGCCGCTCCTTGTTTTCCAGCTCCGGTGAGGCGGCGCCCCTGAGCCGGGCCGCGACCCGATCCAGCCGCTGTTTCCGGAAAACCCGTTCAAGAGCAGCGTGGACAGCGTTCACGACGCTCTCTGCTTCCAGCGGCTTGATAATATAATCGTCAGCCCCCCGGCGAAGAGCTTCGGCGGCGATTTCTTCCGAGCCGAAGCCGGTCATCATCACGACCGCGATTCCGGGATGGATCTCCTTTACCTGTTTTAAGACATCAAGTCCATCAACATCCGGCAGTCTGATGTCCAGGAGCACCAGGTCATAAGGGCTTTCAAGAATCATATCCAGCGCTTCCCGGCCGCCGGCAGCCGTATCCAAGGAGTATCCTTCCGGCTCCAGCTGTTTAAGAACCAGGTGCGAAGAATCAGGGTCATCGTCAACTACAAGTATGCGGGACGGCCCGGCTTCCGCCACCGGCTCCCCGGGCTTCTCCACCAGCATCGCCGCCGCCTCGAGCAGCGTTTCCGCTTCCAGCGGCTTGCGCATCGCCAGATCGGCCTTGAATAAATAAGTTTCTGCACCAAGGTCAAATCCATGCGACATGTCTTCCTCGGTAACATAAATCGCCGACATCATGATGACCGGGATGCCTCCGGTATCGGGACTCGTTTTCAGTTGTTCCGTCAATTCAAAACCGTTCAGTTTTGGCAGCAGCACATCAGTGATGACCAGGTCCGGCAGTTCACGCTTTGCGAGGCCAAGCCCTTCCACACCGTCGGCTGCGGCCAAGGTTTGATAGCCGGCCGCCTCCAGCCGCTCTTGCAGCAGCAGCACATGATTGCTGTCGTCATCAACAATCAACACCTTCTTTCCATTCCCAACCGGTAAATCCACGATCACCTCGCTTTTTTGAATAATTTGTTGTCAATCATTAAACATTTAAATTATGTGAAAATATTCTCAATCTAAATTACACCAACGCCCTGAATCAGTCAGTCGATATATTTGCTGAAGACGCCGTTCTTCCTTCTTTTTTGCCTGCGAAGGGCCGGTTTTTGTAAGAACATCCGGCGGGATACGCCTGCAGGCCCGCTCTTAACTGAACAGCTTTTCGAAAAAATGCAGCAGGTTGTTGCCGCTGTTGTATACGATCTCCAGGGCGCGCCGCTGTTCCTCATTTATGGGGCCCTCCAGGCCGTCAAGGACCAGCTTGCTAAAGCCAATATTCGAGTTAAGCTCGGTCCTCAGCTCATGGCCCATATTTGCTTTGAGTTCTTTCCCGGGGCGATCCGCCGCTTCGAGCCTGTTGCCCAGATTCCGGAGCTGGCGGCGCAGACGAGCATTTTCAATCGTCACCGACACCATCCCGGCTGATGCCAGAGCCATCTTTTCATCCCGCTGGGTGAACTTTCGGCCGGGCCCTTTGCTGAACAAACCCAGCGCCCCCAGGCGGCGGCCGCCAAAGCTCAAGGGCACGGCCAGTAAGGCCTGAACGCCGGCGTCGGTAAAGGGCGCCAGATGCGCCGGCTCCGCGGCATAGTCATTCAGCAAAACGGGCTCGCCCGTTATAACAACGATCCCGGCTACGCCCTTTCTCCGGGGCACCCGCACGCTCGCGAGAGAATCGGGCATTTTATAGTGATAGGGATAGAAGATCTCGTTGGTTTCTTCGTCAAGAAGGGCGATGGTGCCGCCATCGGCGGCGGTCAGCTCCACCGCTTGCTCGATGGCGCTTGTCAGGACGATTGATAAATCCAGGCCGGAAGAAATCTTGTTGGCCAGCAAGGCCAGCCGCTCCAGCCCGATCGCCTCAGGCGGCTTTGCGATCATTGACAAATGATCCGTGACCGGTGTGATTTTTCCCTTGGAAACGCCCATCTCTCCCAAATATGGCGCTGCCGGCTGTGGCGGCTTTCCTTTTGCGCCAAAGCATCCGTGTACCGGTTATCGGCGCGAATGCCTCAGAACTTCAGCCGTAGCCTGTCACAATACGCATATCTGCCGTGCGCAGCTGCAAAGGCACGTGGACGGCGCCATCATGCTGGACTTCGCTCGACTTTATTCCCGCTCAACGTTTTTTTAATCCCGCCGCGGCGCGAGTATTTTTTACGCGAATTGATATAAAAAATCACTCCGGTTGAAAATATCACAAAATTTATATTGTTTAACCTATCTTTTTAAGTCAAACCAGCGCGACCCCTGAACTCGAAACAACCTCTTCGGACGTTTAAACAAGATTTAAGATGCTCAGGGGGCTTAAACGGTATCGAATATTATCAAATCCAAAAAAGCCGGCTAAATTTGGGTTTTTCCATAAAACTACTTTTTAAGGACAACAAAGTCTGGAGCCGGTGACAGGATTCGAACCCGTGGCCTGCTGATTACAAATCAGCTGCTCTAGCCAACTGAGCTACACCGGCAAGCGGATAGTGGATTCTGGATTCTGGATGGTAAAACAATAACCGCCGCAGGCGTGTGCGTACAGCATAAATGATAAATGATCTAAGTACATTATTGCCAAGAAATACACGCGGAGAGCCGAAAGGGATGGCGACCGGATCAAACCGCTCAAAGACAGAACTTTGAACTTTGAACTATTAACTTGGAACTTAGAACTTTGAACTTACAGTATCACCTGCCGGCTCTGGAGATGAAGGTCAACTTTTCGCTTGATGCGCTGCAGGGCGTTATCGACGCTCTTTGTGTCACAACCGAGTTGATCGGCAATCTGTTCGTATGAGCGGCCTTCCAGGTATAGCTTTAGCACCCGCGTCTCCAGCATGCTGAGCAGCCTGGTTAGGCAATCCTTAAGGCTGGCAACTTCTTCGGAGCTAATTACCTGATTTAGCGGATCCTGGACCGATGATCCCGGAATAATGTCCCCCAGCGAGCATTCGCCGTCCTCGTGCGACGCGGGGGAATGGCTCAGCGAGAGGTAAGTGTTAAGCGGGGCGTGCTTCTGGCGCGAGGCTGTCTTGATCGCGGTGATGATCTGCCGGGTAATGCAAAGTTCGGCAAAACTGCGGAAGGAAGCCTCGCGGTCGTCGCGGTAGTCGCGGATGGCCTTGGTCAGGCCAATCAAGCCCTCCTGCACCAGGTCATCCGTGTCTCCGCCCGACATAAAATATGAACTGGCCTTAAGCTTGACGAAACTTTGATACTTGGAGACGATGACTTCGAAGGCCGCCAGTCTGCCTGATCGGGCCTGCTCAATCAGCCTTAAATCTTCGTCCTGTCCGGTTGAAGTTCTCAAAGCATCTCCCTCCTCGCTCCGGCCGCCACACGCTGGCGGCGCCGGGTCGCGGTTCGTGGAAGGACTCTTCGCCGCATGTGCCAAAGTTCCTTCCGGACAGCCTTGAACCTATCCCTGCAGGTTCATCCTGTGGCACAGGCTTTTAAAACCTGTCAGCGCCTGACAAAGACTAACTAATCGTCCGAATTACCGCCTCTGCGCAAATCCTCAAGCTTCTTTAAAGTCTCTACGTCAACTTTATGTTCAAGCTTCCAACGCATTCTATCTTTTTCCGGAGAATTTGCAACCCTGTTTTCAAAATTATTGGCGTCAGCGATGAAGTGACGGGGCGGGATGCGCTCAACCCGCTCCTTGAGCAAACCCTTTTGCACCTCCCAATCGGCGCTGACGACGCGGATGCGGACAAATTCTTTGCCGCCCGCGATGCCAACCTTTTTGAGAGCCTCACCGACGAGCTTGCCGATGATGATGTCGGCGCTCTCCCGTCGGGTGGCAAAGCGCACGCTGACGCTGGTGCCCGGGATATGACGGACGGTTTCTTCCCCGCCTGAAGACGAATCGAAAACAATCTCCGCCAGTCCGCCGCAGGCGCCGATGAAATTGACCACATATTCAATCAGCCGCCGGCGCTTCTCCTCCAGGTTTTTAGCAGTGATCTCCCCGGGATAAAGCGCGTGCATCAGGTTGTAACCGTCGATGATGTATAACATAGTTTAAATGTTTAAAGTTCAAAGTTTGAAGATGCATGTTTCAAGTTACCAGATTTAATCACAAGTAAACAATCATCCTGTTGTGGGATATGCCATCCATTACTCACTGAGAGCAAGCCGTTAGTTAAGGCCAAAGCCCTTTTAATTTATAAAACGTCAAATAGGTGCCGATAACAAACCATTTATATTTTCTCATAGTCGACCAATTCGCTGTTTTCGTGGGCTATTTTTTGCCCATTTCCTGTTTTATGGCACACTAGAACTCGTGGATACAATAATTGTTTCCTGACAAGGTAAAGGTTGGCGAAGCTAAATAGCGTGAACCGCCGCATGGGGTAGATTCTGGGCATTTTCTCCACGCTCACGGGCGGGCGGCCGTTTCCTGCCTTGGGGTAATACGGGCTTATCAGCCGCACTAACTGCTTCCAGGGGCTGATCTGGTCCGTCTCGGAAAGGAATTTCCCTTTCCTGGTCTGCTTTTTCTTGCCTTCGTAAGCCAGAGCGGCGAAACCGGGCTGTGGCAAGATTACCTTCCTGGTTGACTTTCTGCTATTTTATCATAGAATGGAGGCATAGGGTTAATCAGAGGTTCTCAAGTTTTTTTTAACCAGCCTTGGCCCTTGCGGCGTGTCACGAACTTCATAGCCGGCAGCGGCGATTCGGTCCCGGGCGGCGTCGGCGTCGGCAAAATCGCCGGCGCGGCGGGCTTCTTCCCGCCGCTTGATTAACTCCAGCAACTCCGCTTCCACTTCTGTTTCGGCGTAATCGCCCTCCCTTATCTCAATCCCGAGAATGCCCAGCAGGCTCGCCAGCAAATCACGGCCGCGGCCGAGCAGCCCGGCGTCAACGGCACCGGAATTAGTGGCGGCCACGGTATATTCGTTGATCTGACGGACGAGTCCGAACAAAGCAGCCAGAGCGCCGGCCGTGTTGAGATCGTCCTGCATCTCTGCCTGGAATTCCGTTTCGACACGCTTAATTGCGGCAGCAAGGCCCTCACCCTGGCCGGCGGGGCCAGCCGCTGACAGCTCCATATCCGCCAGGACGCTGCCGGCTTTCCAGAAACAGTTTTTAAACCGCTCCAGCCGGCTGGCCGCTTCTTCGAGATTGGTGGTTGAGAACTCCAGCGGGCTCCGGTAATGAGAGCCAAGAAAAAACAGGATGAGCACCCGTGGATCATACTTTTTGAGAAACTCCCGCAAAAGAAAGATGTTTCCAATGGACTTGCTCATCTTCTCTTCTTTGGTAGTTATCATGCCGTTGTGCATCCAGTAGCGCGCGAAGCTTTCACCGGTAACCGCCTCTGCTTGCGCTATTTCATTTTCATGATGAGGGAAGATCAGATCCTGGCCGCCGCCATGAATATCAAAGCTTTGTCCCAGGTACTTTAACGACATGGCTGTGCACTCGATGTGCCAGCCGGGCCGTCCCGGCCCCCAGGGGCTGTCCCAGCTCGGCTCGCCCGGTTTGGCGCCCTTCCAGACAGCGAAATCGAGCGGGCTTTCCTTGGACTCGCCCTCCCGTTCCAGCTCGCAGTGCTTCATCTGGTCCGTCTTCTGGCCGGAAAGTTTGCCGTAACCCGCAAATCTGCCGACCCGGTAGTAGACACTGCCGCCGGTTTCGTAAGCCATGCCGGCTTCGACCAGCCGGCGGCAGAGATCGATGATTTCCGGAATGTGACCGGTTGCCTTGGGCTCAATGTCAGGCCGTCCCAAACCAAGGGCGTCCGTGTCTTTAAGGTACGCTTGCGCATATGCCTCCGCGACCTGCTCCGCCGGAACCCCCTCTTTGGCGGCGCGCTCGATGATCTTGTCATCAATATCGGTAATATTCTCAACCAGGTTGACTTCGTAACCGATGCTTCGAAAGAACCGCGCCACCACCGCAAAGAAGACGTAGGGCCGGGCGTTACCGATGTGGACATAACCGTAGACCGTCGGCCCGCAGACATAAATGCCGACCTTGCCGCCGTCACGCGGCACAAACTCTTCCTTATTACGTGTGAGCGTGTTGTAAAACTTCATGCGTCTTTTTTTACTTTGGTTGGATGCATCTCACATCGCGGTTTTGACGTACTCAAGCGCGCGTGTCAACCGCGTCGTGACCGTGTCGCGGGCCAGGCCGGCCAACAGAAACGGAAGCTCCGGCCCGGACGTTTGTCCGGTGAGGGCAAGCCTGAGTGTCTGGAACATCCGCTTGGGCGCGATCTTCTCCCGCTTTGACTCGATCTTGAGCTCCGCCAGCAGCCGCCGCGCCGTCTCGATCTCGCTATCGGCCGCATCCGGCGCAAAATCGTCATCGCCGCTTAACGCCGCCGCCTTGACCAGGGCCAACTCCAGGACCCGGGCCGACTGCAGATTAACCAGTTCAGCGAGATTCCCCGCTTCCGCGGGATCGAAATCGTCGAAGAAACCTTTCAACTGCCCCTCCGTATCCGCCAGAGTCACGAGCGAAGTCTGGATCGCCCGTTCGGCCACCGCCAGCTGGCTGCCGGTGGCGCCAAGGGCAGCACCCCGGCGGAAAGGAGCGGTAAGATCATGAAAACTCTGCGGGTCAAGATCGCGAATGTAAAGGCCATTCAACCAATTAAGCTTCTTAAGGTCAAAAATTACGGCGCTGCGCGAAACACGGTAGATCTCGAAATCACGAATCATTTCCTGCTTCGAAACCTTCTCCCGGTCTTCCGCCGGCGACCAAGACAGGAGCGCCAGATAATTGATGATGGCTCCCGGCAGATAGCCCATCCGCCGAAACTCTCCCACCGAAGTAGCCCCGTGCCGCTTTGAAAGCTTCCCGCCTTCCGGCCCCATGATCAGGGAGTGATGCGCGTAAGCCGGCGGCTCCTCATCCAGGGCCTGAAACAGCAGCATCTGCCGGGCGGTATTCGTAAGGTGATCCTCCCCCCTGATAACATGGGAAATCGCCATGTCAATATCGTCGATCACAACGGCAAAATTATAGGATACGCCGCCATCAGACCTGATGATGATAAAATCGCCGAGCACATTCGAGGAAAATGAGGTGCGCCCGTGAATCAGATCCGTGACTTCCACCTCGTTGTCGTCAGGGACCCGGAACCGGATCGTCGCCGGCTCGCCCGCCTCTACCCGGGCGGCCGCCTCGCCGGCCGGGATCTGTAAGCAGCGGCGGTCATATTTTGGCATTTCGTCCCGGTTCAGACATTCCTGTTTGAGCTGCTCCAGCCGCTCCTGAGAACAGAAACAGTAATACGCCTTGCCCTCGTCCAGCAGGCGGGCCGCGGCTTTCCGGTAGATGCCAGCAGCCGATCTCTCGCTTTGGCGGTAGGGCCCGTAGTCTCCGCCTTTGTCAGGGCCCTCATCCCAATCGAGACCCAGCCAGGCGAGATCATCAAGGATGGCGCGCTCGAACTCCGGAGCCGATCGCGCCACGTCAGTGTCCTCGATCCGGACGATAAAGCATCCCTGGACATGCCGGGCAAAGAGATAATTGTAAAGCGCCGTCCGGGCGGCGCCAACGTGCAGAGTCCCCGTGGGACTGGGCGCAAACCTGACCCGGGCCGGAAGTCTTAAAGATGGCTGACCTGTCATGACCCGACCGGCAGTTACTCGGCCACGTCTGAAAAGTGCACCACGGTGACGGTATCCTGGAGCGTTACCGGCCGATTGTAAATCTGTCCCAGCAGATGGATGACCTCCTCAACGCGGCGGAATTCAGGATTCTCCCGCTCGATGTCTCGGGGGCTAAGGTCGTCAATCGGCTTGACTTCGACACTGTCGATGATCGCTGTGAACAGCTTTTGCCTGGGTCCATACTTGCGGCCGATGGTGATCCAGACCAGTTGACCTTTTTTGTATTTGTGGCTCTTGTCTCCCAGCCGGACGGTCGCCGTTTTGCGCCGATTTTTTAACTGATCGTCATAAAAATGAGAATAAAAATTGATTGCATACATTTACTTCCTCCAGAAAATGGTCCGGAAACACGCTGAAGCGAAGAAGAAATTCGTGCGGGCCGTTTATCCCGGCCCTTCTATGATATGTCTTCCCTCACGATTTGGCATTCTAACAAAGACACCGCGGTGGCCGCGATTCCTTCTTTCCTGCCGGTAAATCCCATCCCCTCAACGGTGGTCGCCCTGACCGAGACATCGGCCATCGCAATGCGCAGCGAGCCCGCGAGGGCGGCGCGGATTTGCTCGCGGACAGGAGCTACTCGCGGCTCCTCCAGAACAAGTACGGCATCGACATTCCCTATCCTCCAACCGGCCGACTCGATCAAAGCCGCTACCTTGCTTAAGATCTCCAGGCTCGAGATCCCGGCAATTGCAGGATCGCTGTCCGGAAAATAATGGCCGATATCCTCGAGGCCGGCGGCTCCCAGCAAAGAATCGGCGATGGCATGGGACAGGACGTCGGCGTCGGAATGCCCTTCCAGACCCAGATGGTGCCCGATCTCGACCCCGCCTAAAATCAAGGGACGTCCAGCGGCAAACCGGTGGGCGTCAATTCCAATGCCGACCCTGGTTTTCATGAAAGAATCATCCTCTGCTCAACTTTTTTACTTATTGTTCATCCAACTGGCTCATCAACCGTCATCCTGAGGCGTGAAGCGGTTAAGGATCTAATTTTGCAATGGGCGATTATGCGCTTCGCCTTAGAATTTTACGATCCTAATCTCATCTTGATGATTTCCTCGGCCAGCAACATATCAACCGGCTTTGTCAGTTTGATATTTTGCTCACTTCCCATAATTATTTTGACACGGCCGCCGGCTTGTTCCACCAACTGAGCATCATCGGTGGCAGAGGCCAGCACCTCCGCAGGCTGGTTGTATGCCTTTGCCAGCATCGGGAGCGTGAATATTTGCGGCGTCTGCGCCGCCCAGAGGCGACTGCGTTGGAGCGTGCCGGTAATGATACCGCCCTTGTCAGCCTTCTTGATTGTGTCTGTCACCGGAACTGCGAAAATCACGCCGTCCATTCCGTCTTTCCGAATCTCCGCCAGGCCCTCGTTCAGAAGTTCCGCGGGAAACAGAGGCCGGGCGCCGTCGTGGATGGCGACGACTTCCGCGCCGGGGGCCACAGCCGCCAGGGCATTTTTTACAGAATCGGCGCGTCTCTCCCCGCCCGGCACCACCGCCGTAACTTTATTAAAACCATACTTATCCAAAATTTCCGTCCGGCAACGTTCAGCATCTTCGGCGCCGATGGCGATAACGATCTCGCTAACATCCGCCAGGCCTGCAAAGATGGCCAGAGCATGCGCCAGCACCGGTTTGCCCGCCAGTGGCGCCATCTGCTTGGAGCCTCCCAGCTTCATCCGGGATCCAATTCCCCCGGCGGCGATGATAACGGATAAAAACATGGTTCAAAGTTCAAAAGTCAATGCTGGCGTTCCAGTTGATCAATGACGGAGCAGGGTTTGACAAGATTTGGCCGCGCAAAGCCGAAGCAGAGCCAAGAGGACGGCAGCGTCCTTAAACAAGCGTGCTGCCGGCGAGGATGTCTGCCCCTTCAGGGGCGAGTCCCGCAGCCGGCGCTCAATGGGTCCGAACAGATATTGGGCCGCCGTCCGACGCCCCGGAGCCGGCGTAGATCAGGCAAACCCAAGGCAAGCCCGGCGACGCCAATTTTGTTATTAATCCAGTTTCCTGTTGGTTGTTTAATCGTCATTTGCCGTGCGGCCAACCGACGTGGGCTTCAACTCTTCCAGAACCGAGTCCAGGAACCGGTCAGCTTCGTGCTCGTCCATGCTGCGGGCGTACATCAACTCACTGGCGAGAATTTTCTTGGCGCGGTTGAACATCTGTTTCTCACCGGTGGAAAGGCCTTTTTCCGTCTCCCGGATGGAAAGGTTGCGCACCACCTCGGCCAGCTCGAAGATATCCCCGGTCTTGATCTTTTCCCGGTTGTGCTTAAAACGACGGTTCCAGTTTTTCGGCATCTGCGTTTCATCCTGCCGCAAAACAGCAATGACGTCATTTACGTCCCGTGTCGCAATTACCTTTCTCAGGCCTGCCTTGTCAGCGCTGTCAACAGGAACCAATACAGTCATATCATTATGTAAAATCTGAATCGTGAGGTACTCGCGTTTTTTTCCCAGAACTTCACGCTTTTCCTTCTTGACAACCGTACCGGCCCCATGGTGTGGGTAAACCACTTTGTCGCCCACTTCATACCCCAATGCTTCGCCTCCTTTCGTCACAAACCATTACAGATGTGCTACAAGAGCAAAACAAAAACCTGAGCCAGGCGCTAGCGGAATGTGTATTTCTCCGCCAGGGACAGCTCGCGCAGTTGCGCCAGGCCTTCCGCGATCTCTCGAGCGCGCACCCTGCCAACGCCCTCCACTTCGACCAGGTCGTCTTCATCAGCCAGCATGATCGCTTTCAGGCTGCTGAACCGGGAAACAATATTTTCAATCACGGCTGCCGGCAACCGCGGCACTTTCATCAGGATCCGGTAACCCCGTGGCGAAAGCATCGTTTCGGACGGCTTCCCCTTTCTCCGGTACCCGAGGATCCGGGAGATCATGTCGGATTCAAACAACTCGTCCGCGGACAGCATGCACACCTTGCCCTCAACCCGATGCGGATCAACCGCCCGCGTGCTGGAATAATCACGAATGAGCGCATCCCGATCCCGCGCCACGCCTGTCATCAGCTCTTCCAGCTGCATTTCAATCAGCCGCCCTTCAGTGCCGAGCTCGATCAGATACCGCTCGATCTCGGTGGCGACGCGGGCAACCATCTCCGCCCGCTGCAGCACACCAATGACCTCGTGCAGGGTTACCGCATCCTCCAACTCAAGCGCCGTCAGGTTGTCCGCCACCTGGTCGAAGCGGGCGCGGTACTTTTCCAGTGTCTGCAGCGCCTGATCCGCCTTGGCCAGCAGCAACCTGATTTCGTTCAAGACATACTTGTTATCATCAATATAGATGCTGACAAGGTCACGGGCTTGTGATATCGAGATCGCCAGCGCCTTTGTCTGCTTGGCAACCCGCTCGGCCGTCCGGTGCCTGGTGCCGGTTTCGGTTGACTCAATTTTTGCCTCCGGCATCAACTGGATATTGGCGCCATGGATCCGCGTCGCGTTCCTGTTGAGAATGATGGCCCCGTCCATCTTGGCCAGCTCATAAACGATATTTGGCATAAACTCCATGTCAAGTTTGATGCCTCCGGAAAACAAAAAAGAGATCTTGTTGACTTCTCCCAGCACGATTAGCGAGCCTGTCTTGGCGCGGATAATGTTATCCATGGCGTCGCGCAGTGGCGTCCCCGGCGCCACCATGTGCAGGGCCTCCACCAACCTGTCGTCCAGCTTCGACTCGCCTCTGCCTTCAACCATAAGTCTCCTTGCCGTCCATGTCAGAACTGCTGCCCGGAGCCCCGATCCCGGGAAAACCTAAAATACGTGTGACAGCGCCGCGGACAGGCTGCCTGCCGGCAGCAGCCGGACGCCGTTCATGGCTCCAATCGCGCCGGCGTTCTTTTCCGGCAAAACCACGGCGCCGACCCCCATCTTGGCCGCCTCGTCAAGGCGGCGCTCGGCGCCGACGCAAAACCTGAGGTCGCCGGTCAGGCTCAGCTCGCCAAAACACGCCGTCTGGACACGCAGCGGAGAATCCCGGTGCGCCGAAGCAATTGCGAGGGCGACAGCCAGGTCGGCCGCGGGCTCCTCGACACGCATCCCACCGGCCACGTTGACAAACACGTCACTGCCAGACAGGTTCAGCCCCGCCCGCCGGCCCAGTACAGCCACGATCATTGCGAGCCGGCCTCGGTCAATGCCGGTGCCCACCAGTTTGGGATAGGCCATGCCGCTGCCGGCAACCAGCGCCTGCACCTCGATCAGCAGCGCCCGGCTGCCTTCCAGTGCCGCCAGGATCGCGGAGCCGCAACTTCGCTGCCCGTCCTCCAGAAAGAGAGCCGAGGGGTCATCAACGATCTGAAGCCCTGACTCTCTCATCTCGAACACACCGATCTCATTGGTCGATCCGAACCTGTTCTTGACCGACCGCAATACCCTGTATGCCAGATTCCGGTCTCCCTCAAACTGCAGCACCGTATCAACCAAGTGTTCCAGAACCCGCGGCCCGGCGAGGGCTCCTTCCTTCGTCACATGCCCAACCAGGAAGATGGAGACGCCATCTTCCTTGGCCAGTCGCATAAACCTGCCCGCTACCTCCCGCACCTGGCTCACGGACCCAGGAACAGAAGAAATCTCCCCACTGAACAGAGTCTGCACTGAGTCAACCACAATCAGGTCCGGCTTTGACTTTCGCACCGCCGCCAGTACGGCGTCTACATCCGTTTCGGCCAGCACCTCAACCGGTCCCACATTCTGCAGCAGCCGGTCCGCCCGCAGTTTCACCTGGGCGGCCGATTCCTCACCGGAAACCAGTAAGACCCGCAGCTCGCGGCAAAGGTTTCCCAAGACCTGCAACAGCAGCGTGCTCTTGCCAATGCCGGGTTCTCCGCCCACCAGGACCAGCGAGCCGGGAACAATGCCGCCACCCAGAACCCGGTCCAGCTCCGAAATGCGGGTCGCGACCCGGGTGGCCGCCTGCACTTCTACATCAGACAGCCGCATGGGAACCGCATCCCGCCGCGGCCGGCCCTGGCCGCTCCCGCGGCTGTCAAGGCGTTCCTCGCTAAAACTGTTCCAGGCGCCGCAGCCGGGACAGCGCCCCAGCCACTTGTGCGCCTCGTAGCCACACTGGCCGCAGACAAACAGGCTATGAATCTTTGCCATCAGAGGGTTTCGGACCCTCGGGCCTGTCGCTGGCGGCGTGAATCAGGTCTTTCCGCGGCCGACGCTCCTTCGGCATCAGCTTTAGAAACGTATTGTCATTCTTGCGGTCCACGAGGATGGTTGAGCCGCTTGGAACCGCCCCGGACAGCACCTCATCGGCGAGGAGATCCTCGACATACTGCTGGATGGCGCGCCGGAGCGGCCTTGCACCCAGCGACGGGTCATATCCTTTCTCCGTCAGCAGGTCTTTGGCCTCTTCCGACAGCGTGATCGCGACTTCCCGCTCCTTTAGCTGCTTGCCGACCCGATCGATCATCAACTCGACGATCTTCTTGATGTCTTCCCTGGTCAGCTTGTGGAAGACGATCACCTCATCGACCCGGTTGAGAAACTCGGGCCGGAAGATCTTTTTCAGCTCGCCGGTGATCCGGTCCTTCATCTCCTCGTAGCTCATCCCGGCTTCCTCTTTATGACTGAAGCCAAGCGGAGTACCCTTGGAGATGGTCTTAGCGCCGATGTTAGATGTCATTATAACAATTGTATTACGAAAGTCAACCGTACGCCCCTGCGCGTCCGTGAGGCGGCCGTCTTCCAGAATCTGCAGGAGGATGTTGAATACGTCCGGATGTGCTTTTTCGATCTCGTCCAGCAGCACAACAGAGTAGGGCTTGCGCCGGACCGCCTCCGACAGCTGGCCGCCTTCCTCGTAGCCGACGTAGCCCGGGGGCGACCCGACCAGCCGGGAGACGGCGTGCTTTTCCATATATTCAGACATGTCAATCTGCAGCAGGGCGTCTTCGTCCCCGAAGAGGAATTCCGCCAGTGTCCGGGCCAGCTCCGTCTTACCCACGCCCGACGGGCCCAGGAAGATGAATGAGCCGGTGGGACGGCGGGGGTCCTTGATGCCGGCGCGCGCCCGGCGGATGGCCCGGGAAACCGCTTCCACTGCGGGATCCTGGCCGACGACCCGCTTGTGCAGCTCCTCCTCCATGCGCAGCAGCTTCTGCGATTCTCCCTCCGTCAGTTTAAACACGGGGATGCCTGTCCACATGGAGACGATATCGGCTATCTCTTCCTCGCCAATGGCGACCACTTCACGGCCTTCATCATTTTTCCACTGGTCCGCCAGCTCCCGCTTCTTGTTGGTCAGCCGCCGCTCCTTGTCACGCAGGTTGGCTGCTTTCTCAAACTCCTGAGCCTCGATAGAAGCTTCTTTTTCCTTGCGCACGGTGTCGATCTCGGCCTCCAGCTCGCGGTATTGCGGCGGCGCCGTCATTGTCTTGATGCGCATCCGCGACGCGGCCTCGTCAATGACGTCAATCGCCTTGTCAGGCAGGAACCGGTCGGAGATGTAGCGCGCCGACAGCCGCGACGACGCGCGCAGGGCGTCGTCGGTGATCTTAATCCGGTGGTGCGCTTCGTAACGGTCGCGCAGGCCCTTGAGCACCTCAATCGTCTCTTCCTCGCTCGGCTCTTCCACCCGGATCTGCTGAAAGCGGCGCTCGAGCGCGGCGTCCTTTTCGACATACTTGCGGTATTCTTCAATTGTGGTGGCGCCGATTGTCTGCAGCTCTCCCCGCGCCAGCGCCGGCTTTAAGATGCTGGCGGCGTCGATCGCGCCCTCAGCGGCGCCGGCGCCAACAAGATTATGAAGTTCGTCAACGAAGAGGATGATCTCGCCATGCTCGTAAATCTCCTTCATCACCTTTTTCAGCCGCTCCTCGAACTCACCCCGGTATTTGGAACCGGCCACCAGCGCCGCCAGGTCCAGCGTGTAAATCTGCTTGCCCTTGAGCAACTCAGGGACATCGTTGTGAGCGATCCGCTGCGCCAGGCCTTCGACCACGGCGGTCTTGCCCACTCCGGGCTCGCCGATCAGGACGGGGTTGTTCTTGGTGCGGCGTGACAGGATCTGCATGACGCGCTCGATCTCGATCTCGCGCCCCACGACGGGATCCAGCTTGCCGTCCGTCGCCAGCCGGGTGAGGTTGCGGCCAAACTGATCCAGCAGCTTGACGCGTTTTTTCTGCTCGCCCTGAGGCACCGGCGAGCGCCGGGCAGACCCGGTTAGCTTGCGCATGATCTCATTGCGAATCTTTTCCGAATCGGCGTCAAACTCAAGCAGAATGCGGGCCGCCACGCCTTCATTCTCCTTGATCAGACCGAGCAGGATGTGCTCCGTGCCGATGTAGTTATGCCCCAGTGACAGGGCTTCCCGGAGCGCCAGCTCCAGCACTTTCTTGGCACGGGGAGTAAACGGAATCTGCCCGGCGGCTGACTCGTCGCCCATGCCAACAATCTGGGCAACCTGGATGCGCACCTCGTCGAGCGTAACTTCGAGTCCGGTCAGCACTTGCGCCGCGATTCCCTCTTCTTCACGGAGAAGGCCGAGCAGCAGATGCTCGGTCCCGATGTAATTGTGTTTGAGCGCCCGGGCTTCTTCCTGGGCCAGAACCACGACCTGACGAGCACGTTCGGTGAATCGTTCAAACATAATCTGTCACCTTTTGTTGGGAGAGCCCGCTGGGGGCGTCTCAAACATTTTGTTCCCGGCCGGCGATGGCTTGAAACAAGACGCTTAAGCCTTAATACGCCGAACGGCTGCCGCCGGTTATGAGCCTAAAAAAGCACCGCCCGGCGGTCTTGAGGTTTTCGTTCGCCGGGCGCCGGCGCTTTCCTTTGATAGGCCAATCGGCCTGGCGCGGCTTCGGCTTGAGCGCCTCTGTCTATTCCCCCTGCTTGCAGGCATAAAGCACGCCATTCAGGGAAATTAGTGGTGTGTAAGACTGTCTGACGAGGTTTGCCGCCTGCCTTGAGCGTCGCTTGACACCGACCTCCAAAAACTGCGCCGGCTCAAAAAGCGCCGGCAGGAAATATTCGGTGGAATGCGGTTACGGCATCTCGCCGCCCGCTATGTTCGGGCAAAACGGCTCTCCCCCGGTTCAGTTGTATCATTATAGCACATGCCTGCTACTGCCAAAACCGGGGTAAAACCGGACTCTGGACCCTGGCCTTCGGCCATGGACGGGGCCCTCCGGCCAGTATGATAGTCTTTGCCTAACTGCCAAGTCGTGATGGGAGGCATCATGAGCGTTACCGAGGCACTAACGGCCCGCCATAGCGTCAGAGCCTACCGGCCCCAGCCGGTCCCCGAGAAAACAATCATGGAGATCATGGAAGCAGCGCTCAAGGCGCCGTCCTGGGCCAACACGCAGCCGTGGGAGGTATTCGTCGCTACGGGCGACGCCCTGGAGCGGGTGCGGGCGGCATATGTGGGCGGCTTCGAGCAGGAGACGCCGCGCAGCGCCGACATCCCCCGGCCGGAGCAGTGGCCGCCGGCAAACCTGCAGCGAATGGAAGAGCTGCGGGAGCAGCGCCTGAAACAGCTGGAGCAGCACGGGCAGGGGCCGGCCCGGGAGGACATCGCCCGGCTCAACCATGAGTTTTTCCGGGCGCCGGCGGTGATCTACCTGTGCATGGACCGCTCGTTGACGCAATGGTCGATTTTCGACATCGGCATGCTGGCCCAGAGCATCATGCTGGCGGCGACAGAGCGGGGGCTGGGGACGGTTCCCGCCTACAACCTGGTGGTCTATCCAGGCATCCTCCGCCAAGAACTTGACATTCCTGAAGAGATGGCCGTGATCATCGGCATCGCCATCGGTTACGAAGACGAGGACCATCCGCAGAACCGCTTCCGCAGCAACCGGCGGCCGGCGGAGGAGGTTGTGCGCCTGCGCGGGGATTGATCAGCGGCCGGCAAGCCAGTCTCAGGATCGATCACTGATCGGCCCAATCTTCACATAGCGCCTCGGCCTGCTCCAGAACCGTTTGTGTCGCCTTTTCCTGCTTATCCGGCGGATAACCATACTTGCGCAGTATACGTTTAACCAAAACGCGCAGGCGTGCACGGACATTTTCACGGACGGTCCAGTCGATGCTGACGTTCTTGCGAACCGTGGCCACCAGCTCCTGGGCGATCCTTTTCAAGGTCTCGTCACCCATGACCGCCACGGCGCTGTCGTTCGTTTCCAGAGCGTCGTAGAAGGCCAGCTCGTCGCCGGTCAGGCCCAGCTCTTCGCCGCGCCTGTCAGCGGCGCGGATTTCCCGCGCCAGCCCGATCAGCTCCTCGATCACCTGGGCCGCTTCGATGGCCCGGTTTTGATATTTGCGAATAGCCTGCTCCAGAAGCTCCGCAAAGGAACGGGCCTCGACCACGTTCTTGCGCCGCCTGCCTTTAATCTCGCCGTCGAGAAGTTTCCTGAGCATCTCCACTGCCAGATTTTTCTGCGGCATATCACGGACTTCTTCGAGAAATTCCTCCGAAAGGATGGAAATATCTGGTTTCTTCAGTCCGGCGGCATCAAAAATGTCAACGACCTCGCCGGCGACGACCGCGCCCGAAAC
>JACWAM010000080.1 GCA_014874265.1 Thermoleophilia bacterium
CGATGGCCTTGTCCGGCAGGTGGCGGTCGGTAATGTAGCGCTGGCCCAACCGGGCGGCAGCCGATGCTATCCGCCGCAGCCGCGCCGGTCTGAAAGACCCGCGGCGGCCTATCGGCAGCTTCATGTTCCTGGGGCCCACCGGCGTGGGTAAGACCGAGCTCGCCCGCGCCCTGGCCCAGTTCCTCTTCGATGACGAGAACGCCATGGTCCGGCTGGATATGTCGGAATACCAGGAAAAGCATACCGTATCACGCCTCATCGGTGCGCCGCCGGGCTATGTTGGCTACGAGGAAGGCGGCTACCTGACGGAAGCCGTCCGCCGCCGCCCTTATACGGTGCTGCTACTGGATGAGATTGAGAAAGCCCATCCCGAAGTGTTTAACGTGCTGCTTCAGATCATGGACGAGGGCCGCCTGACCGACGGTCACGGACGGACCGTGGACTTTAAAAATGCCGTCATTATCATGACATCAAATATCGGCAGCCAGTTCATTACGGACGCGGGCGGCGACGAGGCGGAGATGAAGCGCCGCGTGGAAGAAGCGATGAAAGCGCATTTCAAACCAGAGTTCCTGAACCGCGTCGATGACATCATCATATTCCATCGCTTAAGCCAGGAGCAGCTGCGGCAGATTGTCGATATTCAGATGCGGGATATGGCCCGGTTGCTTGAAGACCGGGGTATCGGCATTGTTCTGACCGGCGCCGCCAAGGATTATCTCGCCGGCGAGGGGTACGACCCGGCATATGGCGCCCGGCCGCTGAAGCGGTTGATCCAGAAGCAGATTCAGGATGTGCTGGCGCTGAAGCTGCTTCAGGGAGAGTTCCAGGAAGGACAGGTCATCGAGGTGGGTGAAACCGGCGGCGCTTTGGTGTTTCAAGCCGCTGCCGCGCCGGAAACCGCCCCCGAAAGTGTGGCCGCGCAAAGCTAACCGAAAATAAAAGTGAAAATATGCGGCCGCCTGACACCCAGTTTAGGCGGCCGTTTTTGTGCGCCTTCTTGCTCATCTCCGGTTGCCTGATATGGCAGCCACATTTACTGACTCGCAAAACCGGAAAAAATGCTTCTTACTGAGTTTTTTTAGCCGACAAGGATTGCATAAGTCAAAATCAGCAAAGGAGTAATAATGAACAGGTGGGCGAAGGTAGCATTAGGCGCGGCAGTTGTCTTTACGTTGGCGTTTGGCGTTCTCCTGGCGCTCGGCATTCGCAGCAGCCACGAGACCACGCCGATGAATTCAACCAAGGTCGCCGAATACAACAAGCCGGGAACCGTTTTTGTCGAGACGCTTTATAATGGTGATATCACGATTCCCAACCTGACGGTCGATCAGCAAAAGCTGATCAACAAGCTGCTGCCGATGGTCCAGACCGGCGCCATCTCTAACCAGGACGACGCCGTCCAGGCGGCCATCAATGAATTTCTGACCAATCCGCAGGATTACATCATTCCGGGCGGCGGCACCCAGACGATTCATGTGCAGACCGGGATGTCCGGAACCGGGTTCATCGTCACGCCCGACGGATATCTTGTCACGAATGCGCATGTAGTCCAGATGACCGATGCCGAGCTGAAACAGTCGATGGTGCAGGTCGGCCTCACCGACAATATGGACTCGTTTGTCAGCGGCCTGGAGCAGGGCCTGGGCATGACGCTCACCGATGATCAGAAACAGAAGGTCATCGCGGCTGTCTCCAATATCTATGCGCAGCATCTGACCCTCGCGAATACCTCTTCGCAAAGCCAGATGTTCATGGGTGTCGCGGTTCCGGGAATCGGTACGGTCCAGAAAGGCCAACCGCTGGAAATCGTCAAGGCCGGTCAAGAGACCCCTGGCAAGGACGTTGCCGTCATGAAGGTCAACGCCACCAACCTGCCCACGGTGCCGTTCGGAGACGACTCCGCCGTCCAGGATGGCCAGCAGGCGCTCGCGCTCGGGTATCCCGGCGCCGCTACCTTCAATCCGGCGCTGCAGCAGTCTGACCAGAATGTCAAACCGTCGCTGACCGTCGGCAGCATCAGCGGGCACAAAACAATGCCGGGCGGATGGGACGTTATCCAGATGGATACGGCTCTGACCCACGGCAACAGCGGCGGACCGCTGTTTAACAGCAATGGCCAGGTGATCGGCATCACCACCTTCGGGAGTCCGTCCGATTCCGGCCAGGGAGAGGTCCAGGGCTTCAACTTCGCCGTACCGACGTCGGTGGTCCGGGAGTTTCTCAATGAGACCAACGTCAAACCGGCGCAGGGCTCGCTGACCCAGATGTATCATGATGCTGTTGATCTCTATTCCGCCGGCCATTACAGCGCCGCTAAGGACGAATTTAAAGAGATCGCGGATACAAACCCGGCGTTCCCGTATGTGTCTGACATGATCGCCGGCGCTACGCAAAAGATAAGCGCGGGTCAGGATCAGCCCCTTTTCCCATACCCGCTGTATCTGATGATCGGGTTGGCAGCCTGCGCGGTTATCGCCGCCGGCGCCGCCGTGTTTTTCATCCTCCGGTCGCGGATGCAGAAAGGCGGAGCCAGGCCAGTTGCCGCGCCAGCCGCACCCGAGGCTGGAATCGCGGCTGCCGCGCCGCAGCCGGCCGTGGGGAACGCCGTATCGCAAACGGGGCCGTTACCTGATTCCGGCGGTGTTGGGGGACTTAAGCCGGTGCCGCAGGCAGCTGTGGATCCGGATGCGATGAAAGGCGCAGCAAGGCCTGCTTTCATGGCAGGCTCAGCGGCGCCCAAGGAAGCGTTTGTTCCGGAAGAAGCGCCGGCGGCAAATCTCGCGCCGGTGGCCCAGCCCGCCACTGAAGATGCGCGGGCGGCAGGACCTGTCTCTGCGGCGAAGCCGGCCGACGAGGCCGCCGAAACCGGCCTTGCGCAGGAGGAAGCGGACGTTGCCCATTTCTGCTCCAGCTGCGGGCATCCGGTTACGCCTGAGACCAAGTTCTGTCCCAACTGCGCCCATCCGGTAAAGTAACAAATAACAGGCAACCCTATAAGAGACGCCTCCAAAAGGGAGGCGTCTCTTTGGCGCGCTAAGGCTAAAAAAATGGTTTATTCCCGGGTTTTATCCTTTGGCGATCCAGCTGGCAACCGCCTCATGAATAAACTCCACGGCGATCGCCGCCAGCAAAATTCCCATGATGCGGGTGAGGAGGTCAACGCCGGCTTCCTTGAGCAGCCGCATGAGCTGCGTTGACAGCCTGAGCGCCACCCAGACCACGGCCAGCGCCGCCACAATCCCGGCGGCAACGAGGATCTTGTCAGGCAGGCTGCCGGCGCGATCCATCAGCAGCAGGGACGCCACGACGGCCCCCGGTCCGGCAAGCAGGGGCGTGCCCAGCGGCACCAGGGCCACATTGGCGCCGCGAGCTTCTTCTGTGCCAACTTTTCCATTCATCATGTCAAGCGCGACAATGCCAAGCAGAACTCCTCCTGCCGCCGTCAAGCTTTCCAGCGAAATTCCCAGATAGTCGAGAATGTACTTTCCCAGAAAAACAAAGGCAAAGATCACCACGGTTGCGGCCAGAACGGCCTGATTGGCGAACCGCCGCCGTCCCTCCGGGCTGGTCATGCGTGTCAATGTCAGATAAACCGGCGAATTCCCCACCGGATCTATGATGACGACAAGGGTGATGAAAGCAGTCAAAAGCAGTTTCAGGTTCATTTGCTGTTTCTACCTCAAGCTTGATGATTTTAAGCGGGCGGGCTTTTTGATTTTAACATTCGCGGGATTAATTGCCTTCGTTCCCGCTTTGCGGCCTCACCAGAATCGCCGGATACTTTTCAAAGTATCAATAGCCACTAAGTGACTTGCATAGCTTCACGGGTAATGTTATAGTCCCACTTCCGGCCGGCTCCAGCGGCTTTTTGTTAACAAAGTGGGGAAAATAGCGGTATTTGCGTAATTTTCAGGATGCTTTGGCCCTTTTTTCGGTTATTTTTTGCGCCTGGAGTGGGGCAAGATTTAGAGGTCTGATTTTGCAAACAACTTCTGGAGGAAGTTATTTTAGTAGGTTTTGGAAAAAAATCGGGAAAAAATAATTCACCCTTTCCAGTCAAGCTATTTCTTCTACTCAGTCTCTTCTTTTCACTTCTCGTTATCACTTCCGCGGCGGCGTCGCCTGGGGACGGCCTGGATACAGCCAGCCAGCAGATCGGTGATCTCCAGAGTCAATCGCAGCAGCTGGATGCGAATTACCAGCAGGCCCTGTCGGATCTTGTTTCCGCGGGCAGCAAGGTTGATCGCCTGAACAGTCAAATTTCAACGGTGAGCCAGCAGCGGCAGCTGATCCAGGAAACAATCCAGCATGATCAAGCGCATTTAAACGATCTCAAACAGCAGCTTACCAGCCGGCAACAAGCTCTCGATACTCGCATGGAGGGAGCTTACAAGAGCAACGGGGTCAGCTACTTGAGCGTAGTGATGGGCGCTCATAGTTTCAAAGACTTTCTCAACCGCGTCGACGCCATGAATACAATTGCCGAAAGCGACCGTCAGCTGATCAGCTCCGTCTTTGACGCCAAGAAAGCGGTCGAGGACGACCTGAGCGACCTTTCCTCGAAACAGCATCAGTTTGACAGCCTGCTGCAAAGCTTGAACGCTAATCAGCAGCAGTTGGTAGCAGCAAGGACACAGCAGCAAAGCGTTGTTGACGCGATTAAGAGCCAGAAGCAGGAAAATGACAGCCAGCTGGCGCAGCTTCAGGCACAGGCTGCCAGCATTGATGCAAAGATGAGCGAGATCCAAAGCCAGGGCCAAAGCGTGTCGCAGACCGGCGGTTCAAATAGCGGCAGCGGCTCCAGCCAGGGGGGAGGCTCCACCATCACCGTGGTTGCCACCGCCTATTGCCTGGCCGGCGATACGGCAACGGGCATGCCGACAGGGCGCGGCATAATTGCGGTGGATCCGAGCGTGATTCCGTTGGGCTCGCGGGTTTACGTCTCCGGATATGGAGAAGCGATCGCGGCTGACACCGGCGGCGCGATCATCGGCAACCGGATTGACGTCTGGCTGCCATGTGGCGAAGCCGAGGATTGGGGCAGCAGGACGGTCACCGTCACGATTCAGTAGCTGGTGTTCCTCATTCATATTGTCGTTTAATGCAAGCGTCCCGGCTGTTCCGGGGCGCTTTTCGATGATAAAATTATGGCGATTATTGATCACTCCTCTCGCGAAGAAAAATCCCGACTTGTGCAAGGGGTACATGCCGGCAGCGACCAAAGCCGCTTAAACCGGCTGAAAATCAAAGGCGGATCGAGGCAAGTGCCGAGGATACTTTGCGATTTGGATCGAGGCAGTCTTTTTAACGGGAGAGGTGGTGAATTTGAGAAACAAGGGCCGAAGAATTCTCTTTGCCCTCCTGACCGCGGGTTTGATTGGCGCGGCGGCATTTCTTGCCTCTTGTGGCAACGCCGGCCCCGGCTCTGCCAGTTACAAATGGTCATCTACCACAGAGGCGATCAAATTGCCATCGTTTGTATATGACTCCTCGGCTCCGCCCGGAGATGTCAACGCATACCGGTTCGCGCTGGAGCGCCCCGACCTGCTTAAGCAGGTACCTTGTTACTGCGGTTGCGGCGAAGAGGCCGGACATAAGAGCAACCTCGATTGTTTTGTCAGATCGAGAAATGGCAGCGATGTGACGTTCGATACTCACGGCGCCGGTTGAACGATCTGTGTCGATATCGCACTGGACGTGCTCCAGTGGAATTCACAGGGAGTTCCAATTAAAGACATCAGGCAAAGGATCGACGACAAGTATGGCGGCGGCAAGTACGGACCGCCGACGCCGACCCCGCCAATAGCGTGAATTGATCGACGCGTTGATTTGATGCACCCATTGATGGCTTGACTTAGGTCAGCCGGTCAGGGACGTTTCGCGCCGCTCAGCCGATCAACTTCAGGAACTCATCCTCATCGATGATTTCTTTCCCCAGCCCTTGCGCTTTGCTTAGCTTGGACCCGGGTTTCTCACCGGCAATCACGTAATCGGTCCCTTTTCCAACCGAGCCCGAGACCTTGCCGCCCAGAGCTTCGATCTTCTCCTTGGCCTCAGAACGCGTTAGCGACTCAAGGGAGCCCGTAAGAACAAACGTTTTTCCCGCCAGCTTCCCGACCGCCGCCTCCCCGCTGGCGAGCCTGAATCTGAGGCCGGCGCTCCGGAGCCGTCTGATCGTTTCCAGGTTGTGGGGCTCCTCGAGATATTCCCTGACGGCTTCCGCGATGATGGGTCCGATTCCTTCAACGGATGATATTTCGTCCCGGGAGGCAGCCATC
>JACWAM010000002.1 GCA_014874265.1 Thermoleophilia bacterium
CTTTTTCGCCGGGTTCTAAACCGCTGCGCTCGTTTCACAGAGCCGGTTACCTATGCTCAATTAACCGTTCCTGAACGAGTTGTATGATCAGTTTGGATTAAGTACATGGTTTTGCTTAGTCAAAGAATCTGGTAGCTGATTTCCATTATCTGCTTTTATTCCTCCTTTCTTCTCGGTCGCCACGAATTACCTGGTGGGATAGACTCTGGGGATCGTTTCATGCTCAGGGGCTGCACGTTTTACCTCCCTGTGATATGATTCGTCCCTGCCAGGTTGCGCCGGCAAAGGTCAGCCGGCCTCCGGCTAACATGCTCATTCCTAAGACATTATTCTTTGGCCCGTCGGCGCAGAAACAAAAGGTATAAAAAAAGAAGCTTTCTCAAGCTGGCCGGAGCGAGCGTTGCCCTCGGGCTGATTGTCGCCCTGCTTGTTGGCATCCAGACCGTCTCCGCGCTGGTCAGGGATCTTCCCAAGCTGGACGCGAAAACCCTTCAGTCTCTGGGCCAGACTTCCAAGATATACGCAGCGGACGGAAGCCTGCTGGCGGAAATCTATGGAACGCAGAACCGCACCGTTGTTCCTCTGGCCTCCACGCCAAACTATCTGAAACAGGCTACCGTTGCTATTGAAGACCAGCGTTTCTACCAGCACGGCGGCATCGATTTTCAATCAATCGGAAGGGCCTTTCTGACCGACATTAGCCAGGGGCGCCTGGCAGAGGGAGGCAGCACCATAACGCAACAACTGGTTAAAAAGGTTTATGTCTCTGATGAGCGCAGCTTCACGCGTAAAGCGGTCGAGGCGATCCTGGCGATAGAGTTGGAGCACTCCGTTACCAAAGACACGATTCTCGAGCGTTATCTGAACACCGTTTATTATGGATCGAACGCGTACGGTGTTGAGGCCGCCGCGCAGACTTATTTTGGCAAAGATGTGTCCCAGCTGGATCTATCCGAGTGCGCTACGCTTGCTGGCCTGCCGCAGGCACCCTCGGCTTTTTCGCCAAAAAATGACATCAAGGCGTCGAAGAATCGCCGAAACGAAGTGCTTGAGAAAATGGCTGATCTGGGATATATCACGCGAACGCAGGCACGCAGCGCAGAAGCCCAGCCGATCGACGTGCATGAGGGGAGCACGGTTAGCCCGGATCCATACTTCGTCGAATACGTCAAACAGGAGCTGATTGACAAATACGGTGAGCAAAAAGTATTCGAGGGTGGGCTCAAGGTTTACACGACGATCGAGCCAAAACTGCAGGCGGCTGGTCTGGCGGCCATCAAGAAAACGCTGTACGAAAAAGAAGATCCGGCGGCGGCGCTTGTATCCATCGATCCGCATACAGGCTATATCAAGGCGATGGTTTCCAGCCAGGACTTTGAAAAGTCGCAGTTCAATCTGGCAACCCAGGCCAGGCGGCAGCCGGGGTCCTGTTTCAAGCCGTTTGTTTTAACCGCAGCGGTAGAACAGGGCGTCAACCCTATGAAAACCTACTACATGTCGAAAGAAATGGAGATTCCGTTGCCGGGCGGCGGCACCTGGCACGTCGCCACATATGATCATAATTATTACGGAGTATCAAATCTCGATGAGGCGATGGCACATTCAGACAACACTATCTTCGCGCAATTGGTAATGGATATTGGCCCTGAGAAGGCCAGAGACGCAGCCAGGAAGCTCGGGATTACCAGCGACATTTCTGCAAATCCCTCAATTGCGCTTGGCGGCCTTGAGTATGGAGTTTCGCCCATGGAGATGGCGTCTGCCTACGCTACTCTGGCGGACGGCGGCAAGTATGCAAAGCCGCTGGCGATCACTCGCGTAGAAATGCCCGATGGCACGATTGATTATCAGGCCAACCCTCAGCCAAAGCAGGTTGTGAGCGACGCCGTCGCCCATGCCGTAACGCAGGTGATGGAGGACGATGTCAAAGACGGGACTTCATCCCGGGCCAACCTGGGCCCGCAACATCCGGCCGCGGGCAAGACCGGGTCCACAGAAAATCTGCAGGACGCCTGGTTTGTTGGTTTCACCCCCGATTACTCCACGAGCGTCTGGATTGGATACCCGAACACTCAGATACCGATGACGGACGTTCACGGGACGAGCGTCTGGGGAGGCGGTCTTCCCGTGGATATCTGGAAAGGGTTCATGACCGCGGCGGAAAGCAACTTGCCCAGGCATGACTTCCCGCCACCGGTGGACAAGATAGTTTTCACTCCGCTTAAAGGCACTTACGTGCTTTTTTCCGGCGGCGATAAATCAAACGCCCGTGATAATGCTTATGGCAATACCGGCCATGAGCCTCCCGGCTCCATAACGACGCCGGTTGGGAATGGGTAAAGCGGATTCTGGCTAGACGCCGGAGGGTTTGATTAATCCCAGGATGTCTTCGCTTCCCAGCAGAATTAAAAATACTTCACCGGTTAACGGCGCGATTATCAGTCCCTGACGATGAAAATCAAAGCCCATTATTCGCAGGTGATCGCCAAGTTCCGCCGCGAGGGCAGCGATATTCGTTAAAGATCCGGCGGCCAGCGCGGCAACCGCTTCCATCCGCGCCTCATTTTCACCGGCTATCGAAACCAGCAGTCCTTCGGCTGTTGCTAAAGCAACCGAGAATATGCCCGCTATCTCAAGATAAGGAGAAATAATCTCTTTCAGCGAAGCCCGGTTCCCGCCCAGCGTCATCAGAGGTCTTTCTCCAGCACTCCGATGATTCGGCGAAGATCAGCGGAGCTGGCAAATTCCAGCTCCGCCCTCCCTCCCTTGCTAACCCAACGAACCTTTACCGGCAGGCGGAAGGCAGAGTATAAAGCATCAGTGGCCTCGTCCATGAGTTCCTGGCTGACGGGAGACGGCCTCGAATCGTTCTGGCGCCGGCGCCGTGAGCTTTCCTTTTTTGCCTGCTCTTCTAGTTGCCTGACAGTCATGCTTTTTGCAGCAGCCTTGGCAGCCAGCTGGCGCTGACGCAGCCGGTCGGGAATTGCCAGCAGCGCCCGCCCGTGACCTTCAGAGAGCTTGCCATTCTCGATCAAGGTCTGAACTTCGTCTGGAAGGTCCAGCAGCCTCATCGTATTAGCGACGGCAGAGCGGCTCCGACCGAGCTTGCCGGCAAGCACTTCCTGGGTGATGCCAAAATCTTCTTGCAGGCTGGCATAAGCCCGCGCCGTATCGATTGGATTTAAGTCTTCCCGGCTCAGGTTTTCAATCAGAGCCAGCTCGAGTGATTCGGCGTCCCCTGCCTCACGGATTATGGCAGGGATCTTCTTTAGCCCGGCAAGGCGAGCGGCGCGCCAACGGCGCTCGCCAGCGACAATTTCAAATTCATTGCCCAGCCGGCGGACAACAACAGGTTGAACGAGACCGACCGCTTTCAGTGAATCAGCAAGCTCGGCGAGAGCGCCATCATCAAAGATCGTACGCGGCTGCTTTGGATTACCCTTAATATGATCAATGGGTATTTCTTGGTATAAATCCCGCGGTCCGGTATCTCCTGGTGTCAATTGACCAACTTGATTATTTGTATTCTTAAACAGCGCCTCCAGGCCGCGCCCGAGCCCCTTGCCGTCATTCACGTTCGACAACCTCCGATGCCAAATCAAAATAAGCGTCAGAACCGGCACAGGTAGGATCGTAACGGGAGATCGGCATACCATGGCTCGGCGCTTCGCTCAACCGAACATTTCGCGGTATTATGGTTTTATAAGTCAGATCTGGAAAGTGAGCCCGCACCTGTTCGACCACCTGAGTTGACAGATTGGTACGCGCGTCATACATAGTCATCAGCAAACCGGCAACCTGGAGACTGGGATTAAGATTCCCTCGTACCGCTTCCACCGTAGATAGCAGCTGGCCCAGTCCCTCAAGAGCGAAATATTCACATTGGATCGGGATTATAACCTTGTCCGCCGCCACGAGGCCGTTTAAAGTCAGCAGGCTCAGAGAGGGCGGGCAATCAATAAACAAATAATCAAAATCGGACGCAATGGAGCGAAGCTTGCCAGAAAGAATGAATTCACGGTCCGAAAGATCAGGCAGCTCAACCTCGGCGCCGGCAAGATGCGGAGTGGATGGAACCAGGAAAAGGTGCGGAATTTGGGTGCCGATTATAGCCGATTCGACCCTGGCTCCGTTAACAAGAACATCGTAAATGGTAGGACCGGCAACATCATGGATGCCGAGTCCATGGGTTGCATTACATTGGGGATCGATATCAACCAAAAGAACGGTTGCGCCTGCTTCCGCCAGGCAAACGGCGGTGTTGACGCAAGTGGTGGTCTTGCCAACACCTCCCTTTTGGTTGGCGATAGCATAGGTTTTTCCCAAGCCGGTTCTTGCCTGAATAGAAGTGTTCGCCCGCACGAAGAAATTTTATCAGATGCGAGCGGCGCTGGCCAGAAGGGATTCCATTTTTTAGTGTAACTTAGAAGGCGTGTCAAGAGCCTGCGAGAGGCCGTTTTTTTGCCTGGCCCGGCCGTCGTGGAAAGGCGGTCGGTGTTTTTCCCACCTTCGTAAACACCCATACATGCAGGTTCCTCGCAGAGGGGTAAGGCTTAACGAGCGTGACACGGTCAAGTTCCCCTGAAAGCCGGCAGGCTACTTTGGCGGCAACATCGGTGTCCCCTACCTGACGCCGTCCCCTTTGAAGAACGCAGTGGCCGTCCGGTTTGACAAATGGAAGAACATATTCAAGAGCCAAAGGGAGAGGGCCGAGGGCCCGGGCAAGGGCGAGATCATAATTGTCGCGAAAGCCGGAGCGCCCGGCAGTCTCAGACCGCGCCCAAAAGACTTCTACATTTGAGAGACCCAGAATTCCTGTTGCTCGAGAGATGAAACCGCATTTTTTCGCATTTGAATCAATAAGGGTCAATTTAAGACTGGGAAGCGCAATCGCAAGGGGAATGCCGGGCAAACCGGCGCCGCTGCCAACATCGATTGCATGGCGGGAACCTGAGACCTCTTCAAAATCAAGCAGGCTCAGACTATCCAGTAAATGAGTTTCAATCATCTGTTCTGAAGTGCCGGCTGCGATTAGGTTCATTTTTTTATTCTCTTCAGCGAGCAGATCCAAAAAGCGGGCAAGTAAGGAAATTTGCGGCCTGGGGAGAATCTTTCTTAAGCTCGTTTTATCGGGCAATATCATTTTAATGCTTTAAGATAAAGAGATAGGACGGCGACATCGGCTGGAGATACGCCGGAAATCCTTGACGCCTGCCCCAAGGTCGACGGTCGCACCTTCGCCAGCTTCTCTCTAGCCTCGATAGAAATGCAGTTCAGGTCTTTATAGGAAATAACATTAGGGATCACAGAATTTTCTAGCCCGCGACGTTTTTCTATAGCTTCGCTCTCTCGTTTGACGTAACCTTCGTACTTAATTTCTGTTTCCGCAGCGGAGGTGACGTCATCAAGCTGAGTTGAATCACCGACAACTTCGATTAACCTGGCAATCTCGACCTCCGGCCGCTTGAGCAGCTGGACCATAGTTTGCGGTTCGTGGATTGGGGAAGTGCCAAGAGAGGTGAGAAAATCATTGATTGATTTGTCCGGCTGTATACTTCTCGTGGAATAACTTTTAATAATCGCATTTATTTGCGCGGCTTTTTCGGCAATTACCGCTGCTTTTTGGTTAGAGATGAGCCCTAGATGGTTGCCGATACTACTCAGGCGGCGGTGGGCATTATCATGCCTTAGAAGCAGCCGGTATTCTGCGCGTGACGTGAACATTCGATAAGGCTCATCGATTCCCTTTGTAACCAGGTCATCGATGAGAACGCCGATGTAAGCCTGGCTGCGTTTTAAGATTAGCGGCTCATCACCTGAAATATACTTTGCAGCGTTAATCCCGGCAATCAGGCCTTGAGCGGCTGCCTCTTCGTATCCCGACGTACCATTAATTTGTCCTCCCAGGAATAGTCCGGAGATTCTTTTTGTTTCGAGAGAAAGCTTAAGCTGACTTGGAGGAATATAATCGTACTCCACGGCATATCCCGGGCGCATCAGGCAAGCTTCCTCCAAACCAGGAATTGAGCGGATAATTATCTCTTGAATGGAAACCGGAATGCTAGTGGTAAGCCCCTGCAAGTACATTTCATTGGTGTGCCGTCCTTCGGGCTCGACAAAAACGGGATGGCGGTCCCGATCTGGAAAATTCATCACTTTGCGATCAATTGAGGGACAGTAACGGGGCCCCTTTCCACTAATAGAGCCTGTTTTCAATGGGGACAAATGTAAATATTTACGGACAACTTCATGCGTCTTTGACGTCGTATTAGTTAAATAACAGGGAATCTGATTTTCATCACGCACTTTCGAAAACGGCGAGAACATCGCCGGTTTCGGGTCGCCGGGCTCAAGCTTCATTCGCTTCGGATTTATTGATCGCGCGTCGATTCGAGGAGGTGTTGCTGATTGAAAGCGGGCGGTTTCGATCCCGTTATGGATCAGGCTCAAAGACAAATCTTCGGCGGGAGGTTCGCCCATTCTGCCACCTGGAAATTTTATATTACCAATGACGAGATTGCCCCGGAGAAAGGTCCCGCATGTTAAAACAACTGCTTTTGCAGGTATGATGCTGCCATCAATCAATTTAATGCCGGAAATTGTTTCACGTGAAACAATAATTTCCGAGACGACTGCCTCCAGTATCCTCAGGTTGGGCTCAGCCGCCAAAGCTCTTTTCATTTGATCTTCATACATCTTTTTATCTGTCTGGGCCCGCAGAGCCCTCACCGCCGGACCCTTGCCGGTGTTGAGCATTTTCATCTGAATGTATGACCGATCTGTGTTACGCCCTTGTTCGCCCCCAAGGGCGTCGAGTTCCCTCGTTAGCTGACCCTTGCCGACCCCGCCCACAGCGGGATTGCAGGGCATCAGTGCGATTTTTTCCAGGTTAACAGTAAGCAGGAGCGTGTCACAGCCCATGCGCGCAGCCGCCAGTGCTGCTTCGCATCCGGCGTGTCCGCCACCGACGACGGCAACATCGAAGGCGGAAAAAGAGGAAGCGGTCGGGTTGCTGCGACAGTTTGTCATTAGATCCGTAATTTGCTAACAACCGGGCGGCGGAATGCGAATAGTGACCGGACGCGACTGCTGCCGAGAGATCGCGTGGCAAAGCTTAGTAACAATTATATGTTTAGATGTCAACTTCTTATCAGCTGCCCCCGTGGCAAGGGCGGCAGCGTTTTTTCCAGATACAAAGCCCAGGGCGGCGGCCTCGGTATAGTTGCAACTGCCCGCGGCTTTGCCGGCAAAAAAAAGGCCGTTCTGACGCAATGCCTGCAGGTTTGAATCAACTTGATCAGCAGTTAATATGTGGTGATGCACGGTATAGCCCGGTCGGGTGATCCATCCTTCGGCGTAGCCGGCCGTCCGCCGAAGCTGCTTTAAAGCCGCTGCCCTGTTCCCATCCACATCGACATCCGTGCCGTAAAGTTCGCCCAGAACGGCTTCGTCGAGCGGCAGCATTCCGTCGCCGGCGTTAACGGCTCTGCGCGCGTCCAGACGGGGATAAGTGGTCGCTATGGTGCGCTCCATCGCTACCCCCAGGCATTTGATGCAACGGGCGAGCGCGTTTGCCGTGATGTCGCCATGCCTTCCGCCCGGGGTGCTGACCCCTCCCGCTGTGACTACACCGTTCAGGTATGTTCCCGCAGCCACAACAACAGCAGCAGCCCGGAAAGTTTCTCCGAGGCCGGTTGCGATATTCCAGATTCCTTTGTCAGGGGAAATCGAAGTCACCAGCGACTGCCTTGGGGACAGCCCGTTAGCAGACTCGAGGCGTTCCTTGTAGGCAAGCCCGAGTACGCGCCGGTCGATCACTGTCCTGGCGCCGCTTTCGATGGATGCTCCTGGCTCCTTCAACAGCCCTGGCAGAGCGGCGCCGGCCCCGTCAAGCTCTTCCAGAAGCTGCATCCTTGGATCGCCGGTTCCATCAGCCAGCACCGGGTTCGCAGGATGCAAGGCAACGGCATCGAGATTGATCGTGAGGCAAATGGTGCTGGCTCCGGCAGCGGCAGCAGCAAGAGATGCTTCGCAGCCGGCCGGTCCGGCGCCAACGACGGCAACGTCATGGAAATCGACTGAATTACGGGAGTTTACATGCAAGATACGGGCTGCTCCCGGTAATTACTTGCCGATGCAGAATTCATGAAAGATAGTATCGAGCAGATCGTCGATGAGCTCCTCGCCGGTGATTTCACCCAGGGCTGACAGGGCCGACCGCAACTCCTCCGCGATCAGTTCCTCCCCAAGACCAACCCGCAGGCCCTGAGCTGCTCTGTTCAGGAAAGAAGATGCTTCTGTCAGGAGCCGGAGGTGGCGCTCCTGAGTCACGATCGGGTTTTCCAGAGGCGGAATAGAGCCGCCCAGGACAGCTTCGGCGATTTTTTCCGTTAAATCCCGCAAACCCTGGCGGGTCAGCGCGGAGACTATTACCGGCCGCGACGGCAGCATTCCCAGGTTAAACACGGGTTGACGTCCACGAAACTTGTCACACTTATTAATTACGTAAACGGCTTTTTCCGCCGGTACAGATGTCAGCAGCGCCCGGTCATGATCGTTCTCCCGCTGGCTGCCGTCAAAAAGGCAAAGAATGAGGTCCGCTTCTTTCATCGCCCTCAGGCTGCGCTCGACGCCAATCTTTTCGACGGCGTCCGCATGCGGCCGTAGCCCCGCGGTATCGATTAAAAGCAGCGGGATGCCTTTTACATTAATCACCTCTTCGATTGTATCCCGGGTTGTGCCCGGGATCTCGGTGACAATGGCTCTCTCTCGCATCAGCATCGCGTTTAGCAGACTGGACTTGCCGACATTGGGTTGACCGACAATTGCGGTCCGGACGCCCTGATTTAGAACGCGGCCTGCAAATGCCGTATCAACGAGCTCCCTGACCCGCTGATCGATCTGCTCCAGCCTTGCTTCCGCCTGGCTTTTGTCCAGCCTCTCAATGTCTTCGTCCGAGAAGTCGATTCCTGCTTCTACCGCCGCCAAGACGCTCAGGATGGACCAGCGCAGAGACTTGATTGTTTCCGAAAGCCCCCCGCCAAGCTGTGACATTGCCACACGCAAACCGGCGCCGGTCTTGGCGGCAATAATCTGGGCGACGCTCTCTGCTTGCGCCAGATCCAGCCTGCCGTTTAAAAAAGCGCGCCTGGTAAATTCTCCGGGGCCGGCCAACCGGGCGCCGCCATCCAGGAAAAGCGATAGTATTTTTTGCAGTGCGACGGGACCGCCATGACAGTTGACTTCAACGATATCTTCGCGCGTGTAAGTCGCCGGCGACCGCATGACTCCGACAAGCACTTCGTCGACTGCCTCTTCAGTTTTTGGATCAAGGATGACGCCGTAATTAAGCGTATGCGAGGCAGCTTCGGCGAGCGGCTTTCGGCCGGTAAATATGCGATCACAGATGTCGATCGCCTCAGGTCCGGTCATGCGGACGATCCCGATGGCGCCCGCTCCCAGCGGTGTGGAAATTGCGGCAACTGTCGGCGATGACTCCATAAAGACATTATATAAACAATCGGAGTTGGGTTGATTGCTTCTTTAGCTTTTATTTGAATAACTATCTATGCGAAACTTACTCGATATCTAATGGTAGATAAACATAAAAAAGACATCGATCAGGTTTTCCGCTTTTCTCCGCGGCCGAACCGCGCGCGGGAGATTAACTGGCGGGAGTGGAGCGGGGACGCGTTTAAGCAATCCGAATACCAGGGGAAGCCTGTGCTGCTGGCAATTTCATCCTCCTGGTGTCATTGGTGCCACGTGATGGATGAGACCTGCTATTCCGATGAAAGCGTCATCAAACTGATAAATGAGAACTTCATTCCGGTGCGCGTAGACAGCGACCGGCGGCCTGAGATTAACAGCCGGTATAACCAGGGAGGCTTGCCGACGGTTGCTTTTCTCACTCCCGACGGCGAATCGGTCGGTGGCACTACCTATTTGCCTCCTGATCAATTAAGCCGCTTGCTGGCTGATTTTTCCGATCTGTATGTCAATAACCGAGAGAAGGTGGTCGAGGCGGTGCGGCAGATCCGCCAGGAGCTGGATTTGGAGGACGCCGCTTCCGGGAGCGAGCCGGGTGAATCCGTGGCCGTCAATGTCCTCCGGATGATTGCTTACAGTTTTGACGAGGAAAGCGGCGGCTTCGGGATCGAACCCAAATTTCCCTATCCCTCAGCGCTTAATTTTCTCTTGATGACTCTCGCCGATGGTTACATCGAAACAGTTGCGAATATGCTCACGAGCAGCCTCGACGCGATGGCCGCAGGCGGACTCTATGACAGGGTCGAGGGCGGCTTTTTCCGCTACTCAACCGCAAGGGACTGGAGCACGCCCCATTACGAGAAAATCCTGGATGACAATGCTGTTCTGCTCGCGGTTTACGCTGATGCTTTTCTGCTGACGGAAGAATCGGGGTACGAGTCTGTCGCCCGCGACATTTACCGCTATCTTGATTCGGTTTTGCTGGACCGGGAGACCGGGGTGTTTGCCGGCAGTCAGGATGCCGATGAGCATTATTACTTGCTGGACGCCGGCGAGCGAGCCCGGACCGCCGCGCCGCGAGTTGATTTTACGGTGTATCTTTCCGCAAACGCGGTCGCAGCTTCGGCGCTCCTGAGAGCCTTTCAGGTGTTTGGCGATCCTGAATTCCGCGACCGGGCGCTGGGGGCGCTTGAATTTATTTTTAACAGGCTGTGGACGCAGCCCGGAGGACCAAGCCACTACTTCAATGGAAACGCATTCGCGCCAGGGTTGCTCGTCGACGCTGCCAGGCTGGTTCCCGCTTGCATCGACGCTTTTGAAAGCGGCGCCGGGGAAGTGTGGCTGGACCGTGCGATTTCGACAGCATCCTGGGTGCTGGCAAACCTTGAGGACAAAGAGAGGGGCGGTTTTTTTGACACCAATCTGCCCCTGGGACCGAGCGGCGTTTTTGCCAAGCGGGAAAAGCCGATCGTGGAAAATAGCCTGGCGGCTTCGGCACTGGTGAGGCTGGCCCAGACAACGGGCCAGCCACGTTTCGGCGACAGCGCCCGGAGGGCGCTTTCCTGCTATAGAGACTCATACAAAGAGAAAGGCATCTTCGCTGCTGACTACGCCTGCGCCGTACAGCGGATGCTGGAGCCCCCGGTGCGGGTAACGATCATCGGGCCTCCTGCCGGGCATCCCACGCTGGAGATGATCAAAGCCGCCCACCGGGCGCGCCTCCCGTTTCGCTCGGTGGAGATTCTGGACCCGGCCATTCATGGCGAGGAGCTTGAAGCTACCGGTTATGGCTACCGGGACAAGACGATAGCATATATATGTATTGGGTCAACTTGCCAGCCGGCGGTCATCGATCCGGCGGAGCTACCCAAACGGCTGGAAAAAGGGCGCCGCGAGCAGCGTAATCGATAAAGCAGACAGAAAGCGGCTCAGGTTCTTTTCGCACGGCCTTGGTACAAATTACTTCCGGAGAGTCCAGATTTGGTGATAAGTAAACTTTTTATCAACTGAAGTAATTATTCTAAACCGGTCATCTTGGTCAACTATAAAGTTAAACTTGAGTCTTATTATCCTGAATGATGCAATTTGCGAGATAAACTTTTTCCTTAAGGGCTTTACCCTGTGTAAACAACGGTTTAACATTTCAGATACATGCAGGATACGATCTTCCTACCACGAAATATTGTATATCAGTGATATGCAATCACCAATATGTAGTCGATAACGGTGAAGTGTCCTTTTTGTGAATCGATGCAGATGAAGGTGGTTGATTCCCGTGATACTGACTCCGGGGATGCGATCCGGCGCCGGCGCGAATGTCTGAGTTGCCAGCGTCGTTTTACGACCTACGAACGAGTGGAAGAAGCGCCACTGGTCGTGATTAAAAGAATGGGCGAGCGGGAGGTCTTTTCCCGGTCCAAACTGCTCGAGGGACTTGTGCGGGCCTGTGAAAAGCGTCCTGTTGATGCCGAGACTCTGGAAAAATTTGTTGATTCCGTCGAGACGGCGTTACGAAATGAATTTAAAACGGAAGTGCCGTCGGCGGAGATTGGCGATCGGGTCTTAAGCCAGCTAAAAAGTCTGGACAAGGTCGCCTATGTCCGCTTCGCCTCTGTTTACAGACATTTTGAGGATGTTGAAGAGTTTCAGCGTGAATTGTCAAAATTATAATAAAAACTCAAATTCATACGGTCGGGGGACCCATCAACGGGTAGCCTGCGGCGCTGGAGAAAAGTCCGTCCGGCGGGCAGTCTACAATCTTTCATTGGCCGATTGCCTGGAAAGGGGAAACACTCCATGTTAGTCAATCAACACCAGCCGGCTTCCAGTAAAGGCTCCCGGATATCGTCTTTGCCGTTAAAGCCGCAGCTATCGCCCAATGCGATGAAAGTGCTGGAGAAGAGGTATCTTAAAAAAGATGAGGACGGGAATCCGGTGGAGACGCCGGCCGAGATGTTCCGGCGGGTGGCGTCAAACATAGCTCAGGCTGATCTGATCCATGACCACGAGGTTGATATTGAGGCTGTGGAGGAGGAATTCTACCGGATGATGGCCAGGCTCGAGTTTTTACCGAACTCGCCTACGTTGATGAACGCCGGCAGAGAACTGGGGCAGCTGTCGGCCTGCTTCGTGCTCCCGATTGGCGATTCAATGGAGAGTATTTTTGACGCCATCAAGAACACTGCCCTTATCCACAAGAGCGGTGGGGGAACCGGTTTCTCTTTTTCCCGTATCCGCCCCAGCAATGATGTGGTGCTGTCAACAAAGGGCGTCTCCAGCGGGCCCATCTCGTTCATGACCGTGTTTGATGCGGCTACCGAGACGATTAAGCAGGGCGGAACGCGGCGGGGCGCCAACATGGGGATTCTGCGTGTGGACCACCCCGATATCCTCGATTTTATTACCGCCAAGCAAAGCAACGACAAGCTGAATAACTTCAACATCTCTGTTGCCTTGACGGAAGAGTTTATGGAAGCTGTTGACCGGGATGGAGAATATGACCTGGTTAATCCCCGCACGGGCAAGGTATCGAAAAGCCTGGAAGCCAGGCGGGTGTTTGAGATGATTGTCAATCTCGCGTGGAAGAACGGCGACCCGGGGATCGTTTTCATCGACCGGATTAACCATGATAATCCGACGCCTCATATCGGTGAGATCGAGAGCACCAACCCCTGCGGCGAGCAGCCCCTCCTTCCTTTCGAATCCTGTAATCTCGGATCGATCAATCTTTCCCGTATGGTCGGGTCTGCCGGCGAGCTCGATTATGAGCATCTGGGCCATGTCGTCGACGGAGCGGTTCATTTTCTTGACAACGTTATCGATGTTAATAATTACCCGCTGCCGGAGATTGAGCAGAAGACCAAGGCCAATCGCAAGATTGGCCTGGGAGTGATGGGATTCGCCGACCTCCTCATAGAACTGGGTATCCCGTACAATTCGGAAGAAGCAGTAACCATTGCCGGGGAAATCATGGAGTTTATCCGGGATCGAGCCGGGAAAAAGTCCGCTCAGCTGGCGGAGAAACGGGGCGCATTTCCAAATTTTGAGGGCAGCATTTATGATACCGCGCCAGGGTTGAAAGTTCGCAACGCCACCACCACCACAATTGCTCCCACCGGCACCCTGAGCATAATTGCCGGGTGTTCCAGCGGTATCGAGCCCCTGTTCGCCGTCTCTTACGTCAGGAACGTGCTTGATAACACGGAAATGGTTGAAGTTCATCGCTCTTTCGAGAGAATGGCCAGGGATGGCGGATACTACAGTGAGGAGTTGATGAAAGAGATCGCCAAGAAGGGAAGCCTCAAGGATCTGCCGGAGATCCCGGATGAAATGAAATCCCTGTTCGTTACCGCTCACGATGTCAGTCCCGAATGGCATATCCGCATGCAGGCTGCTTTTCAAAAGTTTACTGATAACGCCGTCTCCAAGACTGTCAACTTTCCCCATGACGCCTCGACGGACGACGTAAAGCAGGTTTACATGCTCGCTTACCGCACCGGTTGCAAGGGCGTGACAATCTACCGGGACGGCAGTCGTGAGATCCAGGTATTAAATATTGCCGGAAACAAGCAGGCAAACGGATTTATTCCCGGTCAGGTCAAGCCGCGGCCGAGGCCCGGTTTTATTACAGGAGGGACGCATAAGCTGACGTCTGGCTGCGGCAACATTTACGTCACAATCAACCAGGACGAGCATGGACTTTTCGAGGTCTTCTCATCGATGGGACTTGCGGGAGGTTGCAAGGGCGCCCAATCTGAAGCCATTGCCCGGTTAATCTCGCTGGCGCTGAGATCCGGAGTGGCGGTGGATGCCGTCGTAAAGTCAGTGAAGGGCATCCGTTGCCCCACACCGGGCTTCTCGGACGGAGTTAAGGTAAATTCCTGTCCGGATGCGATCGCCCAGGCGCTACTGGTTCATCTGGAAAAAATGCCAAAACTGGCCGGAAATATTGAATCGATGGAACTGCGGCCATCGGCGGAGCTGGCTCATTGCCCTGAATGTCCCGAATGTGGCAGCACCAGCCTGGAATTTGGTGAGGGATGCGTCTTCTGCCGGTCATGCGGCTTCTCACGGTGTGGTTGAGAACCTGTCTCAAGTTGCATACGTATGCGAGGTGGAGCGAGAAAACCATGGTCAAGGACTTTTGTTCCCGGGAGCGCCACCCGTGATCTCTGCAGCCGGCCGCAGCCGCCATCGAAGGAAGAAGGGCAAGCAGTGAGTATATGTACTTACTAAGGATTAATTGTTTGCCAAAGCCTGGGGCAAGCCATGAAAATTGAGCGAATATCAGGCTCGGGCGGCTCGAAAGGCAGTCAGCCCGGTCTTACGGCAGAAGACCATAACGGCGATCTCTTCGAAGCTGGCGCTTTTGGGGGAAGCCGGGTTGGTTCAGTTTCCCAACAAAGAGCCGCAGCCGCAAAGCGTGGGCAGCGTCGCCACCGCCGGCCTGGCAGCCGCGCCCGGCCTGCCGCCACCGCCCGGCCAGGGCGGGAGTCTACAAAAAAACCTTCGGTAAAAGTTCCTTTCCTTCACGGCAGTGATGCGGTCAACCGGAGGCTGAAAATCGTTCTCGTTATCGGTGGCGCCTTCTTTTTCCTGTGGGTAGCGCTTAAAGCCATGGGGCAGGATAATTTCTGGCCGCTGCTGGCGGCGCCGATTCTCCTCTCGGCATGGTATTTTTATGAGGCTGGCGCGCTGCTGTCGTTGCTGCTTACCGGCTTGCTTCTGGTTCAGACTCCTTTTGAAAAGAGCCCGGCGATAATAATTGCCCTGGTCACGTTTGCATCCATTGCCCTGGGGCTCGGCTGGGGTCAACGCCGGCAGAAACTGGCGCACCGGCACACGCTCCGGTCCTCCATCACCGACTCGCTAACCGGCCTCTACAATTACGGTTTTTTCATGGATTGCCTCAATCGCGAAATGCACCGGGCAGAGCGCTATGGCGGCTCAGTCACGCTGGTAATGTTCGATGTCGATCATTTCAAGCAATTTAACGACCGGTTTGGACACCAGGCGGGGAACGAGGCGCTTAAAGCCGTCGCGGTTACATTGAAGCGGGAAAAGCGCGACTCCGATATTGCCGCCCGCTTTGGTGGCGAGGAGTTCGTGCTCCTTATTCCTGGGGACGAGTCAGCCGGCATCGAAACGGCCGGCCGTTTGAGGCGGGCTATCTCCCAGGCCCGGGTGCCGGTGGGTGGCGCCAGCACAGCAATCACTGTTAGCGCCGGCGTCGCCAGCTATCCCTTGGGGGCTTCGTCTCGCGAAGAACTGCTGGACAAGGTTGACCAGCTGCTATATGTTGCTAAAAAAAGCGGCCGCAACCGTGTCAGCGTGGCCCACCGGAAGCAGCGGCTGGCTGTCTCCTGACGAACCAGGTCTTCTCTCTACCCGCGAATAGACTGCTTTTGAGCCTGTCACATCAGGCGATTTATAGCATGGCTGGCGAAGACGTAAGACCCAGTTTCTTCGTCGCCTTCGGCGACTCAGAATGACCAAATTGTTGTCTGTCCTGAGTGGATTGTATAAACAGTTTTGAATATCGGATTTTGGAGGAAGCAAGGGGCTGGATTTAATCCAGAGTCCAGCACCCAAAGTCTGTGATCCGTTTTATGCTTGCAGCAATAGATAGGCGATATACGCCAGACAACCTATCTCAACACCTGTCAAAATTGCTGTCAACCAAAGCAAGAAACGCGGCCATGCCGTCCTGGCTGACCCCCGCGACAGCCTTCGTTTTTCCAGGCGGCCGGTGATTAAATAGCCGATATGGAGAACGCCGAAGGAAAACCCGCCATAAAAAAACTGCCATCCCGGACCGCCGAGGCCAAGCAAAAGATAATAATAAAGAATCTCGATCAAAAGCAGCGTCACGTTGACGCGGTAGCCGGCTTCAACCAGTGACTGAAAATTGGCCTGAGGAGCCTGCTGTTTCAGGCGCTGGCGCTCCTGGCCCAGATCTTTAAGTGCGCGTGGCACCAAGCCCAGCATAAAAAAGCTGCCGGCGAGCATGAACAGCGTGTAAATCAACAAAAAAATTCGCATGGCTGACGGGGCCTGGCGCGGCCGACCCTAATTCCTTTCTTCCCCCTTTTTTCTTTGCTCATTAGGCTCTTCCAGGAACCGTCGGTAAAGCAGATCGGCATTGGAAAGTATAAAAGAAACGGAAAGTAGCGGCAGCGCTGGAACCCCCCTTTTAAGCGTCAGGCCGATGATCATCGTGCCGATAAACGAGGCTGTCATTGCCAAGGCGGTTGTTATCCGCCTCAGTCTGTATGTAAGCGTGCAACCGAGAAATACCGCATAGAAAAGCAGGTCGCTGACACCAATTTTAGAAACCGCAGGAGCGCCGAAGACGGGCAGGCTGATCGTAAAGTAATCGATTGCCTTGCCTCCGCTTTCAAGCAGTTTTTTTGTCGGTCCGAGAAAGACACTGTAAAAATCGACCAGGATGATTAAGCCACTGATGATGATGATCTGGCCGATAGAAGTAAGCATCATGCCGATCCAGAGCCCGGCGCCAGTAGCAAACAAGAGCTTTGCGGCAAGTGCCAGCGGCGCCAGGCCGGTGGCACTCCCGGCCGCTGCGGCAAGTGCGGAGCCAAAAGCAACCAGGAGCAGCAAGTGGCCAAGGCGGGACAGAAAAGCCAGTGTGGAGGAAATCCCCCCGGCCAGGATGAGACCAAGCATGAACGCTAGCATCAACCCGGATTGGGAGCTGCGAGAAACCAAGCCTGACCGGGACAGCGTGAAAAAAAGCAGCGCCGCGCACCCGAAAATGACAGTGAAGACGAGCGACGCATAAATTTCCCGCTTTAAAGCGAGAAATGGCTTCCGGATGAAGCTTCCATTCTGGTTGGCATTACGATGCAGGCGTGCCACACGCCTTTCTTCTGGCTTAGTATGGCGGAAGCGACTCGTACCATTCGCCAAGGATTCTGAATGCTTTCCAGAAGCTTGTTTTTCTTTTTTGGTCATTTAGAGAGGTATCGATTTCCGGAGTCACAAGCGCTTCCGCCGTGGGCGTAAATTGCTGGATTTCACCTGCTTTGAACTCCAGCCGCCGGGAAAGCGGGACCCCTAGTCTGTTGACGGCCTCGAGAGCCTTCTCCCCCATGATAACCACAAGTTTCGGCTGTACGATCATCAGCTCCCGGGTGAGGAATGCCGAACAGTGCTCTAAAGCTTCTTCCTCGGGAACGTTGGCGCACTTAATGATATCAGTGCCGTAAAGTATAAGGGAGTCGATCCCCAATTTCTGGCAACTCTTCATGACTGCTTCACCAGAAGGGCCGTAAAACGCCACCCCTTCGGAAGATTCGCTGGGAAGCGTTCTGTATTTGACCAGGAAAATGTCCGCCAGCGGGTGCCCTGATCCGATCACCGGGACCGCGGGACCGTGGGCGCACTTTTCACAATGGGTTAGCTCCCGGCATAACTCGTTGATCTCAGAAATTGCCCGGGTCAGATATTTGTCATATAGATTTTCTTCGGGGCCGGACATTTAAACCTCGCACAATCACCCGATTAATCGCGAATCAGGCAGCCTTCGTCGCCAGCGGCGCCTGAGACGTTTTCAGTAAATGACAGGCTGAAGCTGACAGCGAGAGGGTGCCTCAAGCGGCCCTTAGTTATTTGTCATTACCGGATTGATTCCTTTAAGACCGGAGCGGTGCGACTCGCCTGTCATTTCTTAAAACTTGCGACAACTTCAATGTGGGGAGTGTGGGGAAACATGTCAACTGCGCCCGCCTTGACCAGCCGGTACCCCCCCTCCTTCAACTGGGACGCATTAGCCGCCATCGTCGCGGCATTGCAGGAAACATAAACAATCCGGCCCGGATCAAGCTCCAGGATCCTTTGAATCTCCTTCTTGCTCGCGCCCGCCCGGGGCGGGTCGAGAATAACCAGCTCTACCCGGCCGCTGCCATATTCCTGTCTGACGCGTCCTCCAGCAAGAATCTCCTTCAGTACGCTTCTCACTTTTCCGTACCGGAAGGAAGCATTTTCAATATTGTTTAGTCGCGCATTTGCTGCCGCCGAGCGGACTGCCTCCTCGACAATCTCGATTCCAATCACCTCCCGGCAGCGCCGCGCGAACGAAAGGGCGATTGATCCGATGCCGGAATAGAGGTCGAAAACGAGTTCGCCAGCGCCCGGAGCGCCATATTCAAGCGACTTCCCGTAAAGGCGCTCGGCCATGCCGGTGTTTGTCTGCATGAAGGACGAAGGCGAGACCTCAAGCTTCAGTCCGCCGATCTCTTCGAAAATATGGTCGCGGCCGGCCAGAACCCGATAGGGAAAACCGGCGGCCACTGACGAGCGACCCGCATTAATGCTCCAGAGGAGCGATGCGATCCCGGGGAAAGCGGAGGTTATTTCGTTCACAAACCGGCGAGCGCCGGGAAATTCACCCGGCGATGTCACGATGTTAACCATGACTTCGCCGGTGCGAAAGGCTTGGCGAAGCACCAGATGGCGCCAGAAGCCCTCGCCCGAGCGCTGATCGTAAGCACCGGCCCTGCTCTGGCTCGTAAACTCACGAATAAAATCGCGAATCCGGTTAGTCGCTTCGGAGTGAAGCAGGCAGTCTTCGACATCCAGCGCCCGCCTCCAGTCACCCGGCAAGTGAAAGCCAAGTTTGAGGCCGTCTTCACCGTCGGTGAAAGAATACTCGACCTTGTTGCGGTAACGCCAGATTTGGCTCGCTCCCAAGGGCGTATCGGTTTCGTATTCATCGACGCCCCCGATGCGTGACAGGCAGTCGTCAACCTGCCGCTGCTTGAACTTTAGCTGTGTCTGATATTCGAGCGTTTGCCAGGCGCACCCGCCGCAAACGCCAAAATGCCGGCACTCTGGCTCAATCCGCGCCTGTGAAGGACTGATCACATCGACGGTTCTGGCCTCAGCAAACGAACGCTTCGATCTGATGATCTGTGCAAGGACCCGGTCGCCCGGCAACGCGCCCTCCACAAAGATGACAAATCCGTTTAAGCGGGCTACGCCCCGGCCACCGAAAGCGAGGTTTTCTATCTCAAGTTCAATTTGCTGCGCTACCGAGGGTCTGTCCGGTCTTGTCATGAGATATAATTTAGCAATATTTGCAGGCAAAAGCTCGCTACGCCGTTCAGTGGTCAGATTGACTTGGCTGCTTCTTCTGACCTAGAATTATTTACGGCGGCATCGTTTAGGCAGCGTTCGCTTTCGCTTCGCTTTGGGAAGAAACAATAAAGCGCTGGCTCATGAGCGGCAAGCAGAAGGATTTCAGGCCGCGAACAGGAAACATCATAGCCGCACGCGACTTGACTGGCTCAGGCATTGGCAGACTATCGCAACTTTCGGATGCCCCTTGTGGAGCATCTGGAGGAACTCCGCAAAAGAATAGTGATTTCGATCGTGGCGCTGGGCGCCAGCGCCACTCTTTGTTTTATTTTCAAGGGATATTTGCTAGAGTTCCTCGTCGCGCCGCTTCACGGAAAACAGCTGATAACCCTGGCGCCCACGGAATCGTTCATGACCGCATTTAAGGTTTCCCTGTATGCCGGCTTCCTGCTTGCTTCTCCCGTCATCATCTACGAGATCTGGGCGTTCGTGGCCCCCGGTCTGAAAGCCAATGAAAAGCGGGTAACGATCCTGGCGGCCTTTTTTTCGTCACTGCTTTTCCTCGGAGGCGTTGCTTTCTGTTGGTGGTTTGTGGTGCCAAGGGCGCTGCCTTTTCTGCTCAATTACCAGAGTGACTACTTTCACCCGCAGGTGCAGGCGTCCAAGTATTTTTCTTTTATTACCCTGTTTCTGCTGGGGTTTGGGATAATATTCGAGCTGCCCGCCCTGCTTTTGACCCTGGCCCGTGTCGGATTCGTCAACTCCAAGCAGTTGGCGAAAAACCGGCGTTATGCCATTCTGGCCGCCGCAGTTATCAGTGCTGCCCTAACGCCCTCGCAAGATGCTGTGTCGATGCTGGCAATGGCGGTTCCGTTTATTTTCTTGTATGAGATCAGCATCCACTTGAGCCGGCTGGTCCAAAAAAAACGTCGGCCAAGCGCCGACGTTGTGGATGGAAACGCCAAAGGAGAAACGGCTTAGGATGAGACGGCTGCGCTTACCGGAGAAGCTGCTCGAATTCAGTCAGGGTCGTGTCGTTGCGCACCCGGAGCCGGTGTAGTTCAAACGGCTCGGCGCTGCTCTGGTACGCGCCCGGATGTGTTGTTGTCGCCAGCAGGTAGCCGGCCTCCCGGGCCACGGCGATAACCCGGGCGTTGTATGCGCCGGACGGATAACAAAGCCAGTAGACGGGGTGGCCCAAGTGGGATGCAAGCGTCTGCTCCGAATCAATCAGCTCATGCCTGACGCCGGGGCCGCCGAGAATGGACAGATCCTGATGGTCAACCGTGTGAGAGCCGATGTCCATACCGGTGAATTGCAGCTCCAGAATCTGGTTCCAGCTCATAAAACCTTTGATTCCAACCTTTGCCGTGATGATGTTGAAGGTTGCCGCAAAATTGTCGCTTTCCAGGATCGGCAGAGCCTGCGTGAAATTGTCCAGGTAGCCATCATCAAATGAAATCACCACCGGCTGGTCCGGCAGCGGCTTGTTCCCGAACAGAGCCTCGAATAACGCCGTTTGGGAAACAGGATGAAATCCGCTCTCTTTTAGGTAGCTCATCTGCCGGCCAAAGTTGGCGGCAGAAACCGTTAGTCCCCGGCGGAGCAGGTCTGCACGAGGTGGGAGGCTGCCGATGTGATGATACATGAGGATGGGAACTTTGACAATGCGGGCGGGGCTTGGTATAGATTCCGGAAAAGCCAATGGTTGGAATCGGAAAGCTCCGGCGGGCGTGGTCGCGGTCATAACGGTGCCTGTAGCGCCGGCTTGTGTTCTTTCCGTGGCCGTTGTTCTGGTTGAGGAGAGATTATTGCCCGAGCAGCCGAGTCCTCCTGCCAAAAAAATCATGAGAAAAAGAATTGCAGCCGCGGCTGCTTTCCCAGTATTGCGCCGGCATTTCATTTAATGCGCGACGGTTTGCGGTGGATTTCTCAGAATCGGAATCAGCATGTTCGACGTTGTTTTGATTCCATAATTTCCCTTTTCTCCGGCAAGCGCGTAGACAACGGAAACCTGACCGATGGGGCTGTCCAGGTTGTCCACCGAAGAAATATCGGCGCTCAGGTAAATGGGGATTTCGGAGCTGGGAGCGTCGATCGTCTCGCACCCGACGGCAATTACGCTCAGCTCGTTCAGCCCGATGGCCATTTGTTTTTCCACCTCGGAATAGACAGGCGTCTGTTTGTCATCGGCCCGGGAGATGATGACGACTCCGTCAGCCGGGATGTCGTATCGGCCGTTGGTCGAATCTACCAGGGTCCCCTGGAGGGTTGATAGCATCCTGTTCCCTCCCGCCTTCACAATCTCACGGTCGAGCTGGCGAGCGATTAAGTTGATTAAGGTTCCATCATCGGCCCCCGCGTACGAGGGGTCGTCTTTCCAATCATTTCTGACCTTATCGTTCATGGCTTTCTGATCGAATCTCGAATTTAACACCGTGGTGGAAATTACCTGCCCACCGGCCCCGTGTATCGCTGATTCGAGCTTGCGCTGGATATCGCTGCCGGCGGCATCGGCCGCAATTACGGCAATTTTTCTTCCCTGCAGCTGACCTCCGACGATAAAGGGAAATGCATCCTGCTGGAATCGAAGGTTGATCGAATTATCCTGGCCGAGTGAATCGACCTGGTCTCGCAGGCTGGTTAAATCCTGTTGAATGCCGCTCACGAGATCCTGCTGGCTACTGTTGACTCTGCCGCTGTCGGTGAGAGCAATGCCGATTAGCACTCCCAGGGAAAGCGCCAGGAAAATTGCGGCGATCGTCAAAATGTGATAACGCCAGGTGATCATCTACAGATGGGTAAGCAGTTGAAACTTCATGAACACCAGATTAGTCAGCTCTCTGAGATGGGGAGAGATCGAAACAATTAAAGCCATTGGCACCAGCGCGGCGGCAAACAGGCCGGCGACCTGCGCCACGATTTTCACTAGAGCGGGGTCCGTGGCAGCCAGAGTCCCGTCTCTTTTAGCGTCGCTCTCAAGCGACCAGGACCAAATCCGCCGCCAGGCCGCCGGCAGAATTTCCCGGCCTTTCGCCCAGAGAAGCAGGGCGATTGGCGGCCCGAAAACCACGAGCACCCGCAGGCTTTTCTCCACATCCATGGACATGGGAGTGTGCCACCAGAAACTGTCGAAAAACATCACTGTGAACGAGAAAACCAGCGATACTTTGTAAATCAGTCGCCAAGGCCTGAGCGCGATCAGACCCATTGCCATCGTCAGGTACCACGGCTGGAACCAGAAAAGGGCGAGCGGTGTCAGGAAGGCGATGCCGGCGGCGGCCGACAGGAGCGAAGCCGTATTCTTAACGCCGAAAGTATGCCACAAAATGTATGCGAGCAAAAGGATGGCCACCGTCAATTGCACCACTGTATTCGAGAGCGAGAGCCGCAGGTGCCCAGCGGCGATGTCCCGCATGAGCCCCGGAATGGTGAAATTGGTCTTCTGCCCCACGTCGGTCAGATATCTAAAAGTATCCATGCCTTCCCACAACCGCCAGTAGGAAATCACGACCGCGCCCGCGGATACGGCCAGCATTCCGGCCCCGGAAAGCAGACGGGCTCTAAATGATTTTAGCTTGCGAAGCGCCAGCGCAAAGTAAACCAGGAGTATCGGGAGCGCCATGAATTTGACGAGTGTGGCGAGAGTAATCAGAAGCGCTCCGGCAACGAACCTCCTTTTTAAAAAACATGCTATGCCAAGCAAAACAAATGTCAACATCAGGATGTCGTTGTGCGCATTAGCCACCACCAGCGCCAGGATAAAGGGATTCCAGCCATAGAAAAGCATGGCTTTTTTCTCGAGGCCAGGATGCAGGCGCGCGGTGATGGAGCCAATCAGTACGACGTTTAACAAGTTAAGGCCAAGGAAAAAAGCCTTGAAGACGAGAAAGTTGGCGCCGATGCCGTTGCCGGCCAGCCAGGCCAGCAGGCCGGTCACGTAAACGTGAAGGGGACCGTAAACAGCGCCGGTGCTGAGCCAGCCTCCCAGGTTGAAGAAAGGATCATGAGGGAAATAAGTGGCTGGCACCACCAGAGGGTTCTCGCCGTATATGGCGAAGATGCGGCCATGCCGGATATAGTCGAAAAGGTCAGTAGACAGAAGGAATGGCGTTAGCAGCATTACCAAATGAAACAGGGCGGCAAAGCTGAAGATATAATTCGTTTCCCGGTTGCGCCTCCAGGGCCGGAAGCGCCGCGGCGGCGCCAGATCGGCCGGAGCCGCTTGGTAGCCAGAGACGCTTTTTAGCGAAATAAAATAAAGTCCAAAGAGCATGAGCGCGTTAAAGCTGATCAGAAAATAAAGAAAATAGTAATTTGACATGTTAAAGCCACCATCCGGCAGCGCCAGATAGGGAGGGAAATGGCTAAAATCTGCTCCGGGAATAAAAAGGGGCAGGATGGCAAATAAAATGTAAGCGAAGAGGCAGAATGTGCCGGCGATAATAATGAATCTCGAGGGATTGCCATGATTGCCAGCCCAGCGGTTAGCATCCCACGCGTCTTTAAGCCTATTCCATTCTTTTCTCAAGTGATTCATTAAAGAGGTTGTTACGGGTAACTCTGCCGTTCCCGGCCCTGCCAGTACTGGAAGATTGTTGCGGACACAAGCCCAAACCGGAAATCTGGGAAAGGAATATTTTCCGCCATATCCTATAGAAAGAGGAAATAATGCTCAAGAAATCTTTCCTTCCTGTCCGGAGAGCTAAACTGACCATCGGGGCCGGCACATATGTTTACCCGGCCAGCCGGTGGTCAACACCGGCACCGGTCCCCATCATGGAGCGGAGAACAGTCTTTTTAAAGAGGCGCGCCTGATGCAAAATAGAAGCGGTGAGTCAGTCATTGTTTTCCGGGCAGATTGGGTTCTCCCCGTGTCGGCTGATCCTGTTTACGAAGGCGCTGTCGCTGTCAAAGGGTCGACTATCATTGATGTGGGGCCGGCTGCGGGCATCATGGAAGCAAATCCCGGATCGCAAGTCGTCAACCTTTATCACGCGATTCTTCTGCCTGGTTTTGTCAATTGCCACAGCCATCTTGAATATTCAATTTTTCGCGGCCTGCTGGACAACATGAATTTCGGCGACTGGCTGTTAAATTTTCTTGATATTCGCTTGGCTTTGTCACCAGAAGATTATCTGGCCAGCGCCCGGTTGGGCGCCGCCGAGTGCGTCTCGTCGGGGTTTACGACCGTGGCCGACTCCATGTACGCGGGCGCCAGCCTGGACGCGATCAACGCTGCCGGTCTCAGGGCAATCGTTTTTCAGGAGGCGTTCGGCATCGATGACGGCAAACTCGCCACCACGATGGCCGGGCTTTCCGCCAGGCTGGATGAGCTGGAAGAGAGCGAGAACGATCTGGTCGAGATTGGCCTTTTTCCCCATGCGACATATACGGTCAGCGCCGCAATGTACCGCGCGGTCGCACAACTGGCGCGGGAAAGAGGGAAAAGATTTGCCACTCACCTTGCCGAAAGCAGCGAGGAATCGTCATACATCCGGTCCGGCTCTGGGGTGCTTGCGCTTGATCTCAGGGAAAAGGTTGGTTGGGAAAAAATGGCGCGGGAAGCGTTCGGAGTCACCCCGGTAAAGTACTTGCAACAATGGGATGTCTACGGTCCTGACTTCATCGCCGTTCACTGCGTGAACGTTACCGATCAGGACGTGTCGATCCTGGCCGGGAGCGACGTCGCCATTGCCCATTGCCCGAAGAGCAACGCCAAGCTGGGATGCGGCATCGCCCCACTGCCTTCTTTCCTGGCTGCGGAAATCAGGGTTGGCTTCGGCACTGACAGCCCGGCAAGCAGCAACATGATGGACATGTTTAGTGAAATGAGAACCGCCGTCTTCCTGCACCGCGGAGTCCGAAGAGACGCGGAGGCTCTGAATGCATCTGACTGCGTCAGGATGGCGACTCTCGGCGGCGCCCGGGTTTTGGGCCTGGATGGACGCACCGGCTCGCTGGAGCCGGGCAAGCAGGCAGACATGATCGCCGTTGATATGGAGCACAATCACTTCATGCCGATTGAAGATCCGTATTCGGCGCTGGTTTTGGCCGGCAGCCGGGAAGATATTTTTTTTGTCATGGTTGCCGGCCGGACCATTTATGACAAAAAGGTGCTGCTCACAGTCGACGAAGAAAAGACATCAGCAGCGGCAAAAATTGCGAGGGAGAAGCTCATCCCGGCTCATTCGTGACGCTTCAGATCCGACCACGGCGCGAGAAGAAAAAATACCTGTTTTTCGCGAAAGGAAAAAACTTTTTCGATCGGCAGCCGGCCCCTGATTCGGCTATAATGATACAGGATTGATTTCTTGATCTATTTGCTTTGTTTTAATGCTTCTAGCTCGTAAAAAAATAAATCGCATGGCCAAATGGTTCGCGATCGTTCTCGCGGCCATCTTTGCCCTCAGCGGCGTTGTTCTCGGTGTGGGATCGAAAACGGGAAACGTTTTTGCCGGCTGCGCCCAGAGCTCCTCGTCCGGGTTGAGCGCCAACAGCTCATTTGCGGACCGGGAGAGCTACCTTAAGGGACAGATCAAGAAAAACCCGAACGACACGGATTCGATATTGCAACTGGCAAGTCTTTACGCCGGCGATAATGTGAAGCGGTACAAAGACGCGATCACCTGGTACCAAAAATATCTCGCCATCGATCCTAAAAGCCCTCAAAGCCTCGAGGTCCGGCTGGATATGGGCCAGACCTATGTCAAGATGAACGACACCGCCTCAGCGATCAAGATCGACACCGAGGCAACTACTGTCGATCCCACCAATGCCCAAGCTTTTCTCGAGCTGGGGGATGTCGCCAAGGGGCAACAGAACCAGGTTGCCATCAACGCCTGGAACAGATATTTGCAGCTTACACCGAACAGCCCCTACGCGTCCGATATCAAAGCGGAGATCGACACGCTGTCCCACCCTGCGACCGCGCCGTCAACTACTGTTCCGGCAGCAACGCCGACGACCGGTCATTAACGGATTCCTTTCGGGGTCAGCCCACGCTCCCGATTGTCTCGCCGCGGAATTCCGGATTTGGCGCCCTAGACACCGATCCAAAAACCCCCCCGCATTTCTTACTAACGCTTTTTATGCTATAAAGCTTACTTGTATTTGGGCTTAAGGGCGCTATAACCGGAAGAACGCAGCAGCTATCAAGCTTTTGGGATTAATGACGAAAGAACCCATGTTTAAAAACATGGCAAATGCGGCTAGTGAAGAAGAACTCGCATTTGGTAAAGCAAATCCTAAGAAAGAAGAGCACTTTAATAACGAGCGCAGTAGATGAAGCTGATAGTGACAGAGAAGAATACCGCGGCAAAGAAGATTGCCGACATCCTGGGGTCCGGCAAGGTAAAGGCGGAGTCCTACTACCGGATTCCGGTTTACATGTTTGCCAACGATGGTGGGGAGTTTGCCTGCATCGGCCTTAAGGGGCACATTCTCCAGCTGGAATATCCGCCGGAGTATTCCGACTGGCGTAAGGTCGAGCCCAGGGAGCTGATCGACGCCGACCTGATCAAGACCCCGTCAGTGAAATCCGTTGTCAACGCGCTGAAGAAGATGGCGAAGCAGGCGGATCGGATCATAATCGCCACCGACTATGACCGCGAGGGGGAGCTTATTGGCCTGGAAGCTCTCGGCCAGGCGCTGGAGGCCAATCCCGGTCTGGAGTCAGATGTCCGCCGGGCGCGCTATTCGGCGCTGACGACAGAGGAAATCCGGGACGCGTTTGGCAATACGGTGGAGCTTTCGGTGCCGCTGGCAAAGGCGGGCGAAGCGCGCCAGGATATTGATTTGATCTGGGGCGCCACCTTGACCCGTTATATCTCTCTGGCGACGTCAAGGCTGGGAAACCAGTTCCTGTCAGTGGGACGGGTGCAGAGCCCGACGCTGAAACTGATCGTCGAGCGCGAGCTGGAGCGGCGTGCCTTTGTTCCGGAGCCGTACTGGCAGATCTTTGCCGATCTTAATTCCGCTGCAGGACCCTTTACCGCCAGGCACAAGACAGAGCGGTTTAAGGAAAAAGGGGCAGCGGTGGCGGCGTACGAGCGGGCAAGCGCCGCCGGTTCGGGCGAGGTCACCGGCGTCAAGACGACCCGGAAAAAACTGCCGGCCCCGGCGCCGTTTAACACGACCGCTTATACAAAGGCCGCCACGGCTCTTGGCTTTTCCGCCGCCCGTGCCATCCGGCTGGCCGAGGATCTTTATCTGGGCGGGTACATCAGCTACCCTCGCACCGACAACACGGTTTATCCCAAATCGCTCGATCTCAAGGAGATCTTGAGTGCGCTGACCGACAGCAAGGAGCTAAAAGGACATGCCTCGGCCCTGCTGGCGCAGCCGGAACTGAAGCCGACGCGGGGCAAGAAAGAGACTACCGATCATCCGCCAATCTACCCTGTGGGCGTGCCCCGGGCGGCGGACATCGATGACGCTCAGTGGAAAATCTGGATGCTGGTGGCCAGGCGGTTTCTGGCCACTCTTGGCAACGAGGCGGTGTCGGAAAGCAACCGGATTGACCTGTCCATTGGCGAAGAGCCATTCGTGCTATCCGGCTCGCGCATCGTGGAGGAGGGCTGGCTGGCGTATTATCCTTATTCGCGCAGCAAGGATGATGAGATACCGAAACTGGAGGAAGGTCAACAAGTCGATGTTGTTAGAATCTTTCAGGAAGAAAAGGAGACGCAGCCTCCGGGTCGCTACGGCCAGGGCCGGCTGATCGAGCTGATGGAGCAAAATGGTTTGGGAACGAAGGCTACCCGTCACAGCATTCTGCAGACCCTTTACGACCGGGGCTATATTCGCAACACGCCGGCCGAGCCGACGGAAACCGGCATCTCGATGGTGAAAGCCCTGGACACATACGCGAATTTGATTACCAAGCCCGAAATGACCGCAGAGCTCGAGAAAGAAATGAGTGATATCGCCGACGAGAAGGTCAGCAAGAACGATGTGGTGAACCGGTCTCGCTTGCTGCTGCAC
>JACWAM010000081.1 GCA_014874265.1 Thermoleophilia bacterium
CTCGATGAGTTTTGTTACCGGTTCAACCGGCGAGGCCAGCGAACCGATCTTTTTCGCCGGGTTCTAAACCGCTGCGTCCGTTTCACAGAGCCGGTTACTTATGCTCAATTAACCGTTCCTGAACGAGTTGTATGATCAGTTTTGGTTTAGAAACGCTTGACAAGGTAAATGAAGCCGCGCCCGGTACGGCGATTATCGTCAATACGAGCCTGGATGATGAAGCCACCGCCAGGGAGGCCCTGAAGCAGGGAGCCCAGGATTATCTCGTCAAAGGGGAAATCAGTCCCGGGCTGCTGGCGCGCAGCATCCGGTATGCGATGGCGCGCAAGCGCGCCGAAGAAGCGCTCCGCAGGAGCGAGGAAAAATACCGCGATCTATTTGAAAACGCCAGAGATATCGTCTTTACGCTGGATCTGGACCGCAATATCACATCGATAAACAATGCGGTCGAGCGGATTGCCGGTTACGTCCCGGGGGAGCTGGTCGGCAATTCCATAACGCGATATCTCTCACCGGAAGCGGTTTCATTAACGAATGACAAATTCCAACTCAACCTGCGGGGTGAACAGGCGGAATCCCCGTTCGAACTGGAGATCAGGACCAAAGGGGGACGCCGCATCACACTCGAGGTCAGCAGCCGGCCGGTTTATGAAAACGGGGCGATTACAGCGGTAACGGGCTTGGCTCGTGACATCACCGATCGCAAGGAAGGCGAAAAAACGCTGCAGGCCGAGCGCGATCGCCTCGACATCATCATCGAGAATTCCCCCGAGGCCAAAATGGTGCTGCTGGACCGCGACTTTAATTTTATCATGGTCAGCGAAGCCTACGCCCGGTCCTGCCGGCGGCCCAGGGATTTCTTCCCCGGGAAAAACCATTTCGACCTCTACCCGCACGAGGAAAACGAAGCCATCTTTCGTCAGGTAGTCGAAAGCGGCAATGCTGTCAATTTCAAGGAAAAGCCGTTTGAATTCCCGGAAATGCCTGGGCGCGGCGTCACTTATTGGGACTGGACGCTGACGCCGGTCAAGGATGCGGCCGGCCGGGTGCAAACGCTTGTCTTTTCCCTCGTTGATGTGACCGATAAGGTTAGCGCCCGGAAATTTAGCGAGGCTCTGAATGAAATCAACGTGATGCTGGCGTCTTCGTTAAACTTTAGACAAAAAATCAATCAGGCCATGAATCTGGCCGAGATAACACTCGGCTCCGACTGCTGGGTGGTCGTGCTTCGGGACAGTGAGTCTCCTTTCGTTTATTCAAACGGATTTGACGACAGCGCGCCCGCCTTCGCTGAGGATGAAAACTTGATCCGCTCCCTTGTGCACGACACAGACAAGATTGTGGTGATGCCCGATGTCAGCCATGATAACCGCGTGGATCAGAGCCTCTTCGAAAAGCTGGGGCTTCGGGCGCTGCTGGACGCGCCCCTTGGAGTTAAAGGCCATATTTTCGGCTCGTTGACATTTGGATACCGTACCGGCCCGGTGGAATTTATTGACGCACAGTCCGATTTTCTGGAAAAGCTGGCCGCTTCCTTATCAATGGCAATAGAGAACTCGCGTCTTTATCAGAACGAGCAGGAGCTGCGGGCCAGCATTCAAAGATACGCGTCCCAGCTGGCGATGGTGCACCGGATCAGCCTTTTCTTAAACCGCGAGATAGATAAACGCAAACTGCTGGATAGCGTGCTTTCAGCTGTCGCGGGACTGACGGGAGCAGGGTTGGGCACACTGGTATTGACCGGCAAGGAATCTGAATCTGCGAAGCTTGTCTCGACCTATTACGCGCCCTGGTTCAAAGAGCGCTGCGACGAGGATCCGAAAATCGAAGACTTTCACAAACAGGTTTCCGGGTTGCTTGGCAAGAATAAGGCCGGCGCGCTGCGCGCCGGCGGCCTCCTGTCCTCATGCCTTAAGTTCGTTCCCGAAGCATTATCACCCGGTGGATTGCTGATCGGAGTCCTTCGTGATACGAAAGGAAAAAAACGCGGTTATTTTGTTTTAGGTCAGAAAGCTCATGCTGACTCTTTCTCCGGTGGAGACGAAGAGATTGCTTCCCTGCTGGCGTCGCAGGCTTCCGTGGCGCTCATCAGCCTGGAGAACTTTGAGCGCGAGCATGAGGTGGCTTCCACGCTCCAGGATGCCATGCTGCCGGAAATGCCCGACCGCGACGACATTAATTTTGGCTTCTATTACCGGTCTGCCAGCGGCGTCAGCAGGCTGGGCGGCGATTTTTACGACCTGATTGATCTGCCGGACGGCCGCCTGGCGGTGCTGGTGGGAGATGTCTGCGGTCAGGGCCTGGAAGCGGCAACTTCCACCGCGATGATGAAATATACCGTCAGAGCCTACCTGCAAGCCGACCCCGATCCCAGCCTGTGCCTAACCAGGCTGAACCAGGCAGTGATGAACCAGCTGTCCCTGGACAAATTCGTCACGTTGAGTCTGGCGGTGATCGATCCGGCGCGGCAGCAAGCCGATTACGCCAGCGCCGGGCATCCGCCGGCCCTGCTGGTCCGCAGCCCCAAAGCGTCGCTGGTCGAGCTCGGCCGGACTATCCCGATCGGAGTCGTGGATAATTACAATTATACCAACAAGTCAATAAGCCTCAGCGGCGCCTGCTCCTTGGCTCTTTATACAGATGGATTGATCGAGGCCAGGCCGCCCGGTGGCGACCCGTTTGGCCATGAACGCCTGCTCGCGGCCGCTTCCAGCCGGAGTTGCCTGGCTCCGCAGCAGCTGGTTAAGGCCCTGTCGCACCGGGTAGACGTTTACTCGCAGTCAAATCTTAATGACGATATCTGCCTGCTCGTTGTCCAGTTACCACCAGCCAGAACCTAAGAGAAGATAATTGTCATTCACCAATGCCCTTCATCTATGCCAACGGTCTTCTCGATCGAAGCAAGCATCTTCACCAACTCTGACATGCCTGTTCCAGATTATCAACAAGTAACTTCAGGTTAAGACCAGGGACCGGCAGCCCGATGTCCGATTGATTGATATTTACCACCTTCTCAGTGCCGGGCGTAAACAGTCGGGCACTAAGGTCGCTCCCCAGCGCCACGACCGGCACCTCAACGTTGCTGGCCACGTTCGCCAGGTCATCCAGAACCCGCGTCAGTTCCTGGTTGCGGTTTTGCAGCGGATGCCGGCTCAAGCGCGCCAGCCACTGGGCGATATCACTGATCGGCAGGATGAAGTCGAAGACGCCGGCGTCGATGGCGTTCCGGGGCATCCCGTCGTACTTGGCGGTTGTTGGCTCCTGGGCGAAGGTGATGCCGTTTCCCTGCTTGATCGCCCCCATTCCCATGACGCCGTCGTTAACGGTTCCGGAGAGAATGAGCCGATGTCCTTGCTGCTCTGATCGCAGGCCAGCGAGCGCATAAAGTAGTCAATCGGCCGGTGCAGCCCTTCCCCGGCCGATCTTTTCATCAGCGACAGCTTGCCGTCAAGAATGGCCAGGTCGGTGTTGGGCGGAATGATGTAAACACGAAGGAAAGCCTGCAGAAACGTCAGGCAAAAACGTCGCGGGCAATAAATATATCCCAAGAACCTGGGAATCGAAAACAGCGGGCGTTTAACAACCAAGGCTCGCCGCCGCCAGGGATGCTTGAATCACAGAAACCTTGGCTACTGGACATTCGCTTTTAACTTTGACATAGCAGAAGCGGTTCAGGCCGGCGGTTTCAGGGGAATGCTAAGCCAGATGAGTGTTAACCGGCTTTTGAAGCTCTTGCCGGCGCTGCTGCCGGCAGGTGGTGCCATCCTGACTCTGTCAGGATGCGCCATCCTGGCCAACCGGGGAGGAAGCGCTGCATACCGGACAGATCAAATGAACCTGTGGCGCCAGTACCTCGGAGTTGCCGTCGCCATCCAGTACATGGTGCTGGCCCTGGCCCTGTGGAAGGCGCATAAACGGACCCGGCTGTCCCGACTGTTCTTGTCGCTTCTGTTCCTGCCGATTGTCTGGACCGTGTTTGGTGAATGGGGGTTCAATCTGGGAATCTGGATTATTGGCTGGGGCTGGCCGGGAAAGATCGTCGCAATCCTGTTAAGCATCGGCGGCGGCGCCGTTACCAGCAGCAGCATCTATCCTTACCTGCTCGGCGCGATCGTTTTTCAAAACGTGGACTTTCTCACGTACTGGGCTCTGCCGTCGGTGGCAGCCTCGTTTACCGTCGCGATGCTGTATTTTTCCGGACGGATGAACAGCTTGCCCCGCAAACAGAAAAAAGACAGCGCTTAAGCGGCGAAATTGAGCATTCCGGGGCGCAGCCCTGGCCTTTGCGCCGGCTAAAAAAGAGCAGGACAGCCGGGTCCTGCCCAGCTGCCCTGCCTTGATTCTTTATTCAAACTGCTGCCAAGCGATCAGGCTCTCGCCCTCCGGGTAAAGAAATAGCCTGTTCCCAGAAGAGCGATACCCAGACCAGCGTATACATATACGTCAGCCCCGGTCGTGCCGTTGCTGCTGGTGCTTGTATTGGTGCTCCCCGAGCTGCTGCTGCTGGAACCGCTACTGCTGGAACCGCCGCTGCTGGAACCGCCGCTGCTGGTGCTAGGCGTACTCGGAGCCGGGCTAACGGTTCTGCCGGGAGCCGGGGGCGGTGAACCGCTGCCGCTGCTTCCCGATGCCATCGCCGAACTCGCCACCAGTAACATGGAAACGACCGTGAGCCCAAGCACAAGCAACATCAATGTCTTCTTACTCATTTCCACCTCCCTTCCCCGATGCAAGAACTGTCTTTGACTTCCCCCTGCTTTCCAGGCTTTTTCAGCCTTATGGAAATTTATTTATATAACAAGTCCGTCATTTTTTCAATAGCAATACCGGCGCTCCGGTTTATTTCTGACCGAACTTTGCCCTTGTACCTGATTTTCCAAATATCATCCACGCCGGCGGATCGATCTGATGACCCGGCATCCAGCTCCAGCGCCAGCTCCAAAATCCGCTTGCTCACGTTTGCACCTCGTAAACGTAAATCCGGTCCTCGGTTGCCCGGGAAATCGCAATCGGCAGCGCGCCCATCCGGTTTGTATAAAAACCGGCTCCGGCCCAGTAGTTCCAGACACGGACAGGAAAAGCGTCGCCCGGCGCTGAATGCCAGATTTCGGTGTAACGCACCGGCGGCCACGGAACAGGCCCGGAAGACAGCATCGAAAAAATTATCAGGTCGCCGGTGTGCAGCCGGGTCTTGCTATTCAGCTCCGTGAATCCCTGCTGTTCCATGTAATACCTGAAACCGAGTTCGCCTCGGAAATAAACTTTCCTTCCCTGTCCGTTCGCCTGCCGGTACAGGCGGCCCATCTCCTGCGCCAGCGGCGGGTAAACCGAGGCAGAGCGATAGTCGGCAATCGAGGCAGCCAGGCCGCCCGCAAGGGTGAGAAAAAGGGTCATCCCGATAAACACCGTCCGCAGACGCTTGACGTTGATCCAGAGAGTGTCAAGCTTCCGGACAAACAGCAATACCACCGGCGGCAGCACCAACAGCAGATGCCGCACCGACACGTAGGGAACCAGCAACGACATATAAATTCCCAAAGTAGTGGCGAACCACGCGAGCAGAAACAGTTCCGTCCTGCCGGCCGGATTTTTCCTGATGAAGAAGGCGGCAGCGCTGAAAAGCATCTGGTACACAATGACCATGCCGGTAAAAGTGAGAAAGACAACCTGGATTGATTGAGCGATGTTTTTATCAAGCGAGGTTCTGTTTGTGAAGAAAACCAGGGCCAGCGCCGCCCCCAGCGCCAGCGGGCCCGCCACCAGATTTTTCTTTCCCCACAGAAACAGAAATGCCAGCGATACGGGAAAAACCGCCGCGCCGGAGAGGGCGATCAGGATGGCGTCAGGCCTGAGACCATCTGCGGTAAAACCGGGCCAGTAGTATGTGCTGCCTCGCAATGGATACGATCTGGCCGGCAGCCGGCCATAGACCTTATATGTGACTATTACCCAACCGATGCCCGCAACTGCCAGCATCAGAAAAGGGAGCCACCGCTTCAGGCTTTTTGACCCGTTTAAAAAGCCGTAAAACAGCAGAGCGGGCACGAGGGTCAGCGTCTCGTACGCGGTCAGGGCGGCGATCATCATCACCGCTCCGGACAGGGCCAGCAACCGGGTGTCCCTCCGGTCAACCCCGTAAATGTAAAGCGCCGCAAAAGCGAGCGCCAGCGCCAATCCGGGAGCGTCGTCCATCAGGGTGTGGGACATTACCAAAAAAGCAGGCGTAAACACGAGCAGGAGCGCGGCAACCAGCGGATAGCGGGTAAACCTGCGTCCCAGAAAATACATTGACACGGCGCCCAGGACCGGGAAACCCAGATAGAGAGCATGAAACAGGGCTTCGCTGGCTCCGGTGCCGGCCCGGAGAAACATCCCCAGATATATGGTCAGTCCCGGACCGTGCGGATCATGATAATAAGGGATAAATCTGCCGTCATAAGAATAGTTATGCAGGACAATTCCCGGCAGCCCGTGAGCCGCGGCTTGCGCGAATACGACAAAATCGTGATCGTCCTGATTGAAGGGCTGCTTGATAAAAGGCACAGTCAGGGCCAGAGCTGACAGCGCCACCACAATCACCGGCAGCATGCGCTTTTGAAAGTTTCCGCGGAGCGTTTGCAACTTACTTAATTTATGAGCTGAAGCCCGGCTGCTGACGCCGGGCGGCAGAATCTGCCATGGACTTTGATTTTCCCAGTTTGAATGGTCCCAGGCGCAATTTCCGCCAAGCCCGGATAAGCACTCGTTAAAGGCTGAGGGCCGGCGGAAGTCAAGTATCTTTCGTCACCATTATAGTGAACATCCGGAAGGTGCTCCAGTTTGTTTCTTTCAATGCTGAAAATAAAATTGCTCCGGATTGAAATAGCATGTCATTCCGGGTCATCGATGGCGACAAGGAATCTGCTGTCTGAACAAATGGATTCCCCGGCGCGCCGCGAGCGCCTAAGGATGACAATTGTGACTGAAGCCCGGGCATATCGAACGAGGCTTTGTTTAGCTCCTGCGCGAAGGCTTAATTTGCCGGCATGCGGGGTAAACAAAATGAGGCAACAAGTGTTTACTTTACCCCTGAATTGTAGTATTGTTAAACATATGAAAATTCTGGTGACAGGCGGAGCCGGCTTTATCGGCTCCCATACGGCCGAGCGCCTGGTGGCGGCCGGCCACCGGGTGCGCATCGTGGACGACCTGTCCACCGGCAGCCTGGCGAATCTGGCTGCCGTTGAGAGCGAGATCGAGCTGGTGCGGTTGGATGTCCGGGACGCCGAGCGGCTGGCGGACGCCTGCCGGGGGATCGACCGCGTCCTGCATCTGGCGGCGGTCGCCTCCGTCGTCAAGTCGATCGACGAGCCGCTGGCGGCGCACGAGATAAACGCCAGCGGCAGTCTCCATGTGATCGAGGCCGCCCGCCGGGGAGGCGCCGGCCGGGTGATCCTGGCAAGCTCCGCGGCAGTTTACGGAAATGATCCGGAGCTGCCAAAGCGGGAGACCTCCCCCACCCTGCCCCAGTCCCCTTATGCCTGGCAAAAACTTTGCGGCGAATTTTATGGCGGATTTTTCGGTGAGACTTATGGGATTGAATTCGTGGCCCTCAGGTATTTCAACGTTTACGGCCCCCGCCAGGATCCGGACTCTCCCTATTCGGGCGTCCTGTCAATTTTCACCAGCAATGCGGCGCAGGGGCGGCCGCTCGTTATCGACGGAGACGGCCGGCAGACTCGCGATTTTATTTATGTCAAAGATGTCGCAGAAATCAACGCCAGAGCGCTGGAAGCGGCGGGACCGCTTCCCGGCGCGGTCAACATCTCGACAAACAAAGAGACGAGCATCATCGACGCGGCCCGGATCATCATGGAGGCATCCGGCAGTGACGCCGGCCTTCAGTTCAGCCAGGAGCGGCCGGGCGACATCCGCCGCTCGTTCGCCGACAACAGCTTGATGGTGAAGGCTTTTGACTACACGCCGCATGTTGACATAACCACCGGGCTGCCGCAGCTGGTGGAGGAATCCCGCGCCGATGGCCCGGAGCCGCAGGCAAATGCGGGCTGCTCCGCTTAATAAGCCTTCATTAACTCTTCTGTTTACCTCTTTTTTGCGGCTGGGGCTGACCGCCTTCGGCGGACCCGCTATGGTGGCTTACATCAAGGAAATGGCGGTGCGGCGGCGGCGCTGGCTGGGTGACGACACTTTCCAGGATGGCGTGGCGCTGGTGCAGACGATCCCCGGCGCCACGGCGATGCAGATGGCTGCCTACGTGGGTCTCAAGGCCAGGGGAATCGGCGGCGCCCTCCTTTCTTATCTGGCGTTTGGGCTGCCCGCTTTCCTGCTGATGCTCGTTCTTTCCGTTCTTTACGTCCGCGGTCACGATTTGCAATCAGTGATTGCCCTGTTTGCCGGCCTGCAGGTGATCGTAGTCGCCATTGTCGCCAACGCCACCTTTGAATTTGCCCGGCAGATCATCAAGGGGGCACGGATGCTGGTGATTGCCGGCGCCGGCGGCGTCCTCCTGGGCGCCGGGGTCAGTCCTTTCATCGTCATCAGCGGATCGGCCCTGATCGGAATTATCCTCTTTATCAAATCAAAGAAGCAGGCAGCCGCCGCTCCCGATATGGAGAGGAGCCGCCTCCGCATCGGGCCGGTGACGCTGCTCTTGGCGCTGGTGGCGGCGGCGATGGCAATCCTCTTTCTGGCCCGGCGCGAGCTGTTTGACCTGGCGGCGCTGATGCTCAGAATTGACTTGTTTGCTTTTGGGGGAGGATTTGCCTCGCTGCCGCTGATGCTGTTTGAAGTCGTGGGAGTCCGCGGCTGGATGACCAGCAACACCTTCATGAACGGCATAGCCATGGGCCAGGTTACGCCCGGCCCTATCGTCATGACCACGACCTTTATCGGTTACTTCGTCTTCGGCCTGCCGGGAGCGCTGATCGCTTCCGCGGCCATTTTCACGCCGTCGTTCATCCTGGTTGTTATCATTACGCCTTTCTTTGACAGCATGAAGCGATCCGCCTGGATGGCGCGGGCCAGCACCGGCATTCTGGCCTCCTTTGTCGGCCTGCTGGCATACGTAACGGTCAGGTTCGCGGTGGCGGTGCCCTGGGAGCCCTTCCGGGCGCTGCTGGTGGCGGCCGCCTTCCTGGCGCTCCTGAAGAAGGTTGACATCATTTATGTGGTGATTGCCGGCGCCGCCCTGTCCGTGCTGTTTTTGCGGTGAACCACGATTCAATTCGGGTTTCGCGATTGCGTTTCACGCTTTCTGCTTTTTTAGGTATGATTTATGACTATGGAAGAAAAGAAGAACCGTTTTGCCGCCGTCATCCGCCACGTTCCCCATGAGGGTCTGGGGCTGATCGAGCGGTCCCTCGTTGAGTCATCGGTAGAATTTAAGTACTTTGATCCCTATGGGCCAGGCCTGGACGAAGTCAGCGCCGACTGCCTGATCGTGATGGGCGGCCCGATGAGCGTCTACGATAATCTTCCCTGGATGGCGCCGGAAAAAGAGCTGATCCGCCGGCATGTCTCGCGCGGCGTTCCGGTTCTCGGCATCTGCCTGGGAGCGCAGATGATCGCCGCGGCGCTGGGAGCCGAGGTCAAGCCATGCGGCGCCAGGGAGATTGGCTGGTATCCCCTGGAGATTGTTAGCATCGCCAATTCAGACCCGGTATTCTCCTGGTTCAGCGGGCGCGAGACGGTCTTCCAGTGGCACGGCGACACTTTTGAAATTCCGGCTGGCGCTGAACTGCTGGCCTCTTCACCGCTCTGCCCCCACCAGGCCTTCCGCTACGGGCGCAACACTTATGCGCTGCAATTCCACCTTGAGGTCTCGCCAGCGATGGTCTCGGAGTGGGTCTCGATACCGGAAAACGGCGCCGAGGTGACCGCTTTGCACGGCGAAGGCGGGGTCGACGCCATTAAATCCGGCAGCGGGCTCTACGGTGGCCGTCTTCAGGAGCTGTCCCGCGGTGTTTTTGATGCTTTTTTGCGGTTGTAGCTCGCCAGGCAGATTCCTGGGCTCCGTCTAAGCCCGCTCCTGATTGGCTGGTCGGCTGCCATCCGGCGTGGCCGCCCGGCTTTTCCCTCGCGCCATCGAAGCGAAAATGCCGGCCGCGCAAAGCAGCGTAAACACCACGAATGCCGCCCGAACGCTTCTTAAGAACAGGGGAAATGCGGCCGCGGTCAGCCGAGCGCCGCTGACAAATTCCGTGTTGCCAATAAAGACGGCAAAGATCAGCATGACAACACTGAGGCTAAGACTCTGGCCGACCGTCCTCATGGTGCCGATCGTGCCGGCGGCAACCCCGTATAGCCTTCGGTCCACCGCTCCCATCACCGCGCTGGTATTTGGCGAGGAGAAGAAGCCAAACCCGATCCCCAGAATCACCAGGTCAACGATGATGACTGCCAGGCTGGTGCCTTTCCCCAGAAAGACAAAAAGGAAGAGGCCGAGCGTTGTCACCGCCATCCCGAACGTGGCGACGAACAGCGGCTCAACCCTGTCAGATAGCCGGCCGGCAAATGGAGACAACACGGTCATCACCGCCGGCTGCGGCACCAAAAGCAGGCCGGCGACAAAAGGGCTGTAATCCTTGACGAATTGCAGATACAAGCTAAGCAGGAAGGCGACGGCAAACGTGGCGCTGTAATTGATTAGCGCGGCCAGGTTGGAAAAGGTAAAAATCGTGTTATGACGGAAAAGTTTAACGTCAAGCACCGGATGATCCAGGCGGGCCTCCCACCAGATAAAAGCAAAAATGCCGGCGACGCCCGCGCCGACGAAAAGGGCGCCGGCGAGATGCTGTTCCGGCAGGTTGGGCAGTCCGTAGACCAGCGCCGGCAGCATCAGCACATAGATTATCGAGCCGGCAAGGTCAAACCTCTCTCCCCTGGCTCCGGCCCAATCCCCTTTTAACTTCCAGAATACCATCGTCAGAATGATTGATCCCAGCGGCACATTCAGTAGAAAGACGCTCCGCCAGCCAACAAAATCTGTCATCATGCCGCCGATGAACGGCCCCAGAGACAGGCCGAGGTAGACGGCGGCAACGTTGATTCCCAGGACGCGGCCGCGCTCCCGGGGCGGAAAGACCGAAGTCAGGATGGCCACGCCGGTGCCGACGATCATTGCCGCGCCGATCCCTTCAACCAGCCGGGCCGCGATCAGCATCAAGCCCGAGACGGACGCCGCCGCGATCAGCGAAGAGGCTGTGTAGACAAACATGCCGTAGATGAACACTTTCTTGCGGCCATAAATGTCAGCGATGCGGCCGAAGGGAACAAGGAACATCGCCATGGTCAATAAATAGGCGGTTGCGAACCAGCTTACCTCAACAGCGCCGGCATGAAAATCGCCGGCAATCCGGGGAATGGCGATGTTCACCGCGGAGATCATGAACGGCGCCAGGAATGAGCTGAGCACCGCCGCCAGCAGCGCCACCCGTTTGACATCGTCACCGTATTCAGTTTGTTTGCTGATGCCGCCTCCCTGATTTGTGAACTATTGTTTGGAAGCTATCCCAAAGTATCAATCATAACGAGGCCATGTGAAAAAGGCCAAACAACATTTGCCCTGCTCTGGGGGCGAAGCTGGGATGAATATCGCTGACGGCCGGATTGAGGCGGTGGCTTGCTCCTTGAGGTAACCGGGGCTGAAAAAAAATGTGGCCAGCAGCAATGCGTACATGTCGCCGCTGATCGCAAGTGATTTGAAGCCGAATAAATCCTGGATCGCCGGCGACAGGATCAGGATCGGCACTGTGACGATCAGGGAATCCAGAAGCGGCGGCGGAAATCGGCCGCCATGTCCATATGCCCGCCGTGGCTGGCTTAAGGTCTGGCCATGGCGGTCTCGGCGCCGTGTCCGGCGCCAGCGTCACCCCCCCATGGCGAGGCTCCGGCAGTCTCTCATCGCCTTTCACCGGCATCACCCAACCTATTTGGCAGACAGCTTCCTGGCAATCTCCGCCACGTGCCGTCCCTGATAAAAAGCGCCTTCCAGCTCATTGGGAGACGGCCACCGCTCACCCTTGCTGCCGGTAATGGTTGAAGCTCCGTAGGGAGAGCATCCGGTAATTTCATCAATACGGGTCTGCCCCTGAAACGTATACGGCAAGCCCACGAGCACCATGCCTTGGTGCAGCAGCGTCGTGTGAAAACTGAGAATGGTGGATTCCTGCCCGCCGTGCTGGGTGGCGGAGCTGGTAATGACGCTCCCCACCTTGCCCACCAGCCCGCCGGCCTGCCAGATGCCGCTGGTAGCGTCGAGGAACTGCCGCATCTGGGCGCACATGTTGCCAAAGCGGGTCGGCGATCCGAAGATGATGGCGTCGGCCGCGGTCATCATCTCCACCATGGGAATCTCGCAGACCTCCACGTGGGTGAACTGCTTTTGCGCCTCCAGCGCGCCGATCTCATCGAGGACGTCTTCCGGAAGCGTCTCAGGGACGCGCCGCATCTCGGTGACAACCCCTTCCACCTCCGCAGCGCCCTCGGCGGCTGCTTCCATCATCCGGTGCAGATGGCCAAACATCGAATAATAAATCAACAAGATCTTCATGGGACCTCCATGGCTTCAAGGGGACCGGTTTAACCTCACCCGGCTTGATTGTCTATTCCCGGTAATCAAGCTGTTTGAAACGTGGCAGAGGCATGACCAGAAGAATCACCAGAGAATCAACCCAGCTTCAGCGAATACGGATAGTCGGTCAGCAGCTCCGGCTCCCCCTCGCCAACGGCTACCGTATCTTCAATCCGCAGCCCCCACTGGCCCGCGTACAGGCCGCACCCACCCAGAACGAGCACAGTGTTTGGTTTAAAAGGCTCCGCCGAGCCGGGGGCTTCAAACAAGGAATGGGCGGCGGCCACCGGCGCCTCCACGGCTTCCAGCCCGACGCCGTGCACGGCCGGTCCAAAACTCAGCAGCGAAGGAGCTCCGGCCCGGAGGCTCTTATAAAAACGGCCGTCCAGACCGTCGGCGGCGGCGCCGGCGGTTGCGGCAGTGATGGCATCCCTCTGCGCCTTTTGATAAGCATCGTGCGCCCGTGCCTGCTCGGTCAGGGGCCTCCCCAGGCAAAATGTGCGGCAGATGCCGGCGCTGTAGCCGCCTACCGACGGGTAAAGGCAGACGGTCACGAGATCGCCGTCCTGCAGCGCCCTGGCGGAGGGACGGCCAAGGGCAATCGCGGTGCGGGGACCGGAGGCAACGTGAACCGCATGGAAACCCGCCGCACCGGATTCCCCCATCGCCAGCTCCGCCCTCGCCGCCACCTGGCTCTCAGTTACCCCGGGTTCAATGGCCGCGGCGGCCACGGCCATGCCGGTTCCGGCCACGGCGGCCGCTTCCCGGATCAGCTTCATCTCGGCCGCTTCCTTGACGCTCCGCAGCCGGGAAACCAGCGGCGAGCAATCGCGAACCTCCATGCCCGCCGGCAGGACCCCGGGAGCGGTTAGCACTTCTTTGACCACCGGCGTAATCCGCGCAAACTCTAGACCCAAAGAACCCGAGCCCGCCTTGAAGAACTCATAATATTCGGACATCGTCCGCAGCATTCCCTCCCGGTCGGCAAAGCTCTTGATGTGGTCAAAAGTGGAGCTGGCTGTGACTTCCTCCAGATCGGTCTCCGGCACGCCAATTCCGGCGGCGCCAAACCTGGTCACCATGACGTAAGACCAGGGCCGGTCATTTCCGGTGAAATAGGACATCCCAGGCGAGCTCATCAGCAACAGGACGTCAAAGTCATTGACCATATCATGCCGCATAATCCGGCCGCACTCAGCCAGGCGCCACAAATATAAATCTTCCATTTAGCAACCTCCGCCTAAATCAGAATAATCATAATCATCACATTCGCTCAGGCGCAAACCAAGGCTTGCCACTCCGGTCGCATAGCGAGGGATCTGAGTCACCGCAATATCAATTCCATGTCATCATAAGCCAGCTGCGCCTCAAGACGACGCTCGGCGGCGAGATCGTTGAGTTGCCGGATAATATTTTCTTCGTCGCCGCCGACGATCGGCGAGCCGCAATGGGTAAAAATGGCGCGCGGCACTCCTTCCTTCTGGCACCACGTCAACTGGGTTCGCATCGGCGCGTGACCGACAAGGGCGTCGCCGCGCTTGCGTACAAGTGACCGCAACAGCGTCGCCCCGTCGCCGGCGTAGACGCGGCAGCCCGCCAGAGCCGCGGCCCGCTCGTGGATATAGACTAAATCCGGAGCGTAAAAAATGCTAGCCCGGCCCGCTGCCACCCGGTACCCGACCGCCGGCGCCCGCGTGGAGTGCTCCACGGTAAATGCCTCGAAGCCGATCGTGCCGGCACTGGCAAGCTGGCGCGGCGGCAGCACTCGCTTTTCTCGCACCGGGTAGCTCGCCAGTATATCCCATGTTTCTGCAGATGCATAAACAGGACAGGGAGCCCCCTCCTTTAGCCCCCAGGCATGATCAGGATGAGCGTGCGTGACAATGATCGCCCGCGGCCGCGGCCTGATCCGGCCAACCTGCCCCAGCCAGTCATAACCGCAGTCAATCATCAAGCGGGATCCGCGGTAATCCACCAGCACGGAGCTGTGCCTGTTGTGGCGGCTGCTCCTCCCCTTGACCTCACCCCTGGTGCCGATAAATGTCAGCTTCATGCTGCCTGTCTACCCGTTTTTGTCCTCTTTGTTTCCAGCGAAGCAGCCCGATGATATGCCGCGCATTATCGATTCCGCTCGTAAGCCTGGCCTGTTTTGTAGTACTATGGTAAATCTAGCCAGAATAAAAATTATGCATGATAATCACCCGGAAGATCGCATGACAAAGAGCAAAGGAAAAGCAGTGAGCTCCTCCAGATTAACAGGCGAAGCCATCCGCAAACAGCTGCTGGATCTCGGGCTGGGCGGCGTGAGGGTATATCACCGAAATCTGCCGCCAGCGGAGCTTATTGCCCGCTCGCTGGCCCGCCGCGAGGGCATTCTGGCCGCCAACGGGGCGCTGGTAGTAGAGACGGGAGAGCCGTCAGGGCGTTCGCCCGATGACCGCGTCATCGTCGAGGAGGACGAGGCCAGCCAGGTTTTCTGGGGCGATTTTAATGAGGCATGCCGGCCGGCGCTCTTTGATCGTTTGCTGGACAAGGCGCGGGGCTATCTGCACAACCGCGAGCTTTATATCTTTGACGGCTTTGCGGGCAACGAGCGCACCTACCGGCTGCCGATCCGGGTGATCGCCGAAGCCAGCTGGCACGCGCTCTTTGCCAACACGCTGTTTGTCCGGCCGTCCCAGATCGAGCTCGATGATTTTGCCCCCAGCTTTACCGTCATCAACTGCGGCAGCCTGCGGGCCAATCCCCAGTTCGACGGCACCCGGTCGCGCGTCTTTGTCGGCATCAGTTTTACCCGCCGCCTGGTTCTCATTCTCGGAAGCATGTACGGCGGTGAGATGAAAAAGGCGATCTTTTCAGTAATGAATTACCTGCTCCCACAGCGGGGAGTCCTGCCGATGCACTGTTCCGCCAACGTGGGCGAGTCCGGCGACGTCGCCCTCTTTTTTGGCCTCTCCGGCACCGGAAAGACGACGCTTTCGGCCGATCCGGCGCGGCGGCTGATCGGGGACGATGAGCATGGCTGGAGCGACCACAGCATATTTAACTTCGAAGGCGGTTGCTACGCGAAAACGATCCGTCTGTCGCAGGAGAAAGAAACACAAATATATCATGCTATCAAATTCGGTTCAATCCTCGAGAATGTCATCGTCGATCCACAGACACGGGCGATTGATTATGACTCCGATCTCTTGACAGAAAACACCCGCGCGACCTATCCAATCGATCATATTCCGGGGGCGGTTCTTGGCGGAGTTGGCGATCACCCGCGGAATGTCTTCTTTCTTACCTGTGACGCTTTCGGCGTGCTGCCGCCAATCTCAAAGCTGACGCCGGAAATGGCCAGCTACCACTTCCTGTCCGGCTTCACAAGCAAGATCGCTGGCACTGAGGTCGGCATCGTTGAGCCCCGCCCGACGTTTTCCGCCTGCTTTGGCGCGCCATTCATGCCGCTGCACCCTTCCCGCTACGCCACGATGCTGGCGGAGAGGCTGAGTCTGCACGAAACTGACTGCTGGCTGGTTAACACCGGCTGGGCTGGCGGCTCCTACGGCTCCGGCCAGCGGATGAACATCGACCTCACGCGGACGCTGATCCGGGGCGCGCTGGGCGGACACTTGGCCAAAACCGAGTTTTCGCCACACCCTGTCTTCAAGATTCTCGTGCCTCATGAATGCCCCGGCGTCCCGGACAAAATCCTGGATCCCCGCGCTTCCTGGTCCAACACCGACGATTATGACCGGACGGCGCGCAGTCTGGCGGGCATGTTCTCCCAAAATTTCAAGCAATATATCCCTGAGGTGTCAGATGAGATCCGCGATGCAGGCCCGGATGCGAAAAGTTGAAACTGTGCCAGATGAGGTCCGGAATCAGGTCCAGGCCAGGGGCCGGGCGGTGTAATTGATATTTTTTCCTAACTTGTGGAGGAATGGCAAGGTCTCTCTGTCATAATGCGGCGCCGGGACGGCAGGATAGATGAAGATCCTCCGGGGGGCTCATGCGTTGCTGTTCTCCCGCCAGTGGCCTGTCTGGCTGGGCGGCGTACTCATCGGCCTCCTGAGCGTGATCACGTTTGCCTGGGCCAGGCCGTGGGGCATTGTCGCCGGTCCCCGTGAATGGGTGGACTGGTCTTTTTTTAAACTGGGAATCTACGGGTCTCATCCGCAGTTCAGTCCGCTGCTCAGCTCGGGATCGGTCCTGACGTTCGGTCTCATTGCCGGCTCTTTCGCCTCAGCGCTTCTCTCACGACAATTTCTGCTTAAGATGCCGCCGCCATTTGAGTTCCTGCGCTCGGCGATCGGAGGAACGCTGATGGGCGTTGGCGCCACCCTGGCCGCAGGCTGCAACGTTGGCGGCTTTTTCAGCACGACCAGCGCCCTTTCCGGCGCCGGGCTGGCCATGATGGCGGGCCTGATTGCCGGTGTTTTCCTGGAGGTCCACTTTTTTTACTGGGAAGTGCAGCACTTCCGCTTCAAGCGCGGCGAGGGCAAGCCGCTCAAGTTAAAGAGGCGGGCGGTAAACAGCAAGAAGTCGGGCAACTCAAGCGCCCCGGGCGCCGGCGGACTCGATTTCAAACGGCTGCAACCGTATCTGGGCGCTACGGCGCTGCTGGGGCTGATTGTGATGTCGGCAGTCTACTTCGGCGACGGCGTCAACAAAACGACTGGATACAGCTATATCCAGACCGGCGGGCTGCTGCTCCTGGGAGCCGCTTTCGGGATCGTGCTGCACCGGAGCCGGTTCGCTTTCCTGCAGGCTTTTCGCGAGCCTTTCATCTCCAGCCGGGGCGTGCAGGCGCGGGGAATGGCAATCGCTGTTGTAATCAGTGTGACCGGTTTCGCCATTCTCAAAATCACCGGCGTCCGGCCCGCCAATGATTATGTTTTACCGACTTTCTGGGCCGGCAGCTTTATCGGCGGCCTGCTGTTCGGCTTCGGCATGCCGTTTGCGGGCGGCTGCGGCAGCGGCTGCTGCTGGCGCGCCGGCGAGGGCAGCCTCAAGGTGACGGTGGCACTTTTTTTCCTGGCTGTCTCCAATTCGCTTTGCCAGACGGCGGTCAACGGGTCGGGATGGCTCCGGTCGGCCATGGGCCGCAGCTTTTACCTGCCTGACTACATCTCGTACAAATGGTCTGTCGTGCTGATCGTGGCGATTATGGGCATTTACGCCGCCGTCATGACCTGGAATGAGAAAACGGGCAAGTTAATGTAGCCCAGCAGGCGACGGCCTCCCGGACTCAATGTCATCCTGAGGCGAGGCCGAAGGATCTGATTTTTCTATTTGACTCAAGTTTTGCGTTTCGACGGCCTCGGAGGACCATGATTGGTCTTTCCGTCAATGAGATGCCTGATCGCCAGTACCGGGTGGCGCCGGATCATCCGCGGACCGGCATAACGCATGACGCTCCGCACCTGTTCCCGCCGGTCCAGCTTGTAGCAGTGAATGGGGCAGTTGGCGCAGGTAGGCTTTTCCTCCCCGTATGAACACCTTTCTATCCGCTTCATGGCATAGCCCAGCAACTCCCGGCACTCATCACAAAGCGCAGCCGGCGCCTTTCCCCGATCGGCATGATTATCCCGGCAGAATAAATTAATCATGACCCGGATGGTCTTTCGTTCTCGCGGCAGGCGGTCTTTCATAATTATTTTAAAAAACAGGATTGACGTTTTGGAGTCGTAGCTGGAAGCCGGCATTTAGACAGGGAATGGCCGACATTTAAAAGGCCTCGATATTCATTACGGCGCACAATTAATTCCCTCAATTAATTTTACAACTTTCATATCTGTAATATATAATCAGCTGGATTATGAAGGTTTCCCTGCAAACGCTGGATCATTTATCAATGACGGTCACCGAAAGGATGATTTTCTGATGAAGAATAGGTTCCTGGCTTTGATTTTGCTTGCGCTTGGTCTTCTATCTTTTTCTTTTATGGCGGGCGGCTGCGGATCCGGTAATTCGGCTGTAAAAAATAGCACGAGTGCGGAGTCCGAGTTAAGCGCCAAGGATCTTTACCGTCAAGCCCTGGAAAATTCCCTCAGTCTCAAGGATGCCAATATTTCCGGTTCATATTCGGTTGATTCAAACACAGAGAAATTCAAAGCTCAGTTCACCGAATCCCCGGGCAAGAGAACCGGTAGCCTGCAGGGCAGTTTTAAAGTTAACGGTTACATGATGAACTTACCTATGTCTTTGTCGTTTGACATGATTGGTGTCGGATCAATGTCGGGCAATTCCGGCGATTTATACATGAGATATACATCCGTCACGACAACAGAAACCGTTTACAGCGGAAAAGTCGAGGCGGTATTTGCCCCTGTTCTCAACAAGTGGGTGAAGTTTAATGATAATAACAAACCTCAAAAACCAACCACTTTTGAAAACCAGGGCGCCCTGGCCGCCCTCGATCTGATTGAATGGTTTATGCCATTAGTCTCACTTAGTGATAGCGACAAGAAGATTTTCTTGTCAAGTGTTGACAAAAATACTCTTTATAACATGTCTAATAAGATCGAGAAAACAACGTATCAAGGCGCCCAAGCCAGAAAGATACAGGTGAATATCAAAAAGGAGGCTCTCATCCAGGCAGACAAAGAGGTCAGCGCCAGCATTTCCCCGGCGGCCGTTTTCAAACCCTCGGACCTGACATTTGACAATGAGGTATTTGGCAACAGCGGTGAAATCAGCGCGGATGTCTACTTAAGTGCTGATGCACCAAGGATTATCGGAGTTGATATACACGTGTCTCTGAGCGCTCCGGTAAGGGACAGCAGCTATGGCGAGACCATAAGTGATGCCACGGTGCAAGCTCAGGTAAACTACGAGCACGGGTTGACAATTAACCCGCCGGACAGCTTTATCACCGAGGCAGAGATGGATTCACTGCTGACCGGAGCAAAGCAGACGTAACAAAAGTATTTTTCGATCTTCAATCCTTGCGCAGCACCACGCAGGTGACCTGGAAACGGCGGCGCAGCCAGGGCAGATGGTTGACGTTGGTGCGCCAGTTGCGGTAATGGTAGAAGGGAGCCAGCAAGCGCAAGGCGGTTTTAACCACTGTCAGCGGGCTGCCAGAGATGGCATCCCAATAGGTCCCGCCAGAAAACGTCTCACCTTCCACCAAGGTGGTGCCGGGGAAGAGCTCGGCCAGCTCCGTGACAGTGGGCCGGTAACGCGTGTCTATAGGGTCCAGGTGCACCGGATAGCGATAGGGACACGTGATAAAGAGGAACCCTCCCGGAGGGACGATGCCAGTGATCACGGCGGCGATCTCCTCCCGATTCGGTACCTGCTCCAGCAGGTTGGCGCAGAAAGCGGACCGGAACTTAAGTCCGGCCAGCCGTTTCAGGAAAGCAGGATCGGAAAAGTCCCCCACCAGGTCGACGCCGGCGGCGGCTTTAATGTCTATATGTTTGGCGCTGCCGCCCCTCTCGCGGATGGGCCGGAAAATGTAAGAATCGATCCAGGGCTGCACCTGCTCGCGGAATTCCGCCGTGGAGCTGCCAACATCACACAGCGGGAAAACATCCTCCGGTGCCATCAACCCGATCCTTGCGCCCAGCCACTTTGCTTCTTCGGCTAACATTTGAACTCCCGGAATTGGTCTACGACTGCTATGCGCATATCTGGCGCCGGAAATCATTGCACATTCCTGCAACTTACACAATAATGACGCCAACCTATTCCTGTTAAGCTGCTCGACTCACGTGGCATTCGAAAAGGCAATATCGAAGCGTTCGTCGAAATCGAGGCCGTTGATGTCCTTTCTGAGGAAACGCAGATTGTTCCTTCCCTTCGGGCGAACGGCTTCGTTCATCCCTTGGGATGCGTCGATGTCAATGACCCTTCCCTGTAATACGAGTTCCGCGAGCTGCGCGGTTAGAGTGCCGTCCCCCCACCGGAGATCGCACACAGACTCGGTGCCCTGGAGAGCAAGCTCATCGAAGAGCTTAGTACCCCATTCCTGTTGATAGGTAAAGCCCTCTCGTATTTCTTGCCGTCGAATTCGTTTGTTATCGCTCTGCTACCGAACAATGATCAGAAAGTTTGTCAACATCGGCGGCAAACTTTACAAATGTAACGGTAAAAAAGTTACACTTTTGGCGCTATAAATCCGTGTCATCTTTCTCCTTTCTTTTTGCGGTTAAGTGAGGCCGGCTTCGCGGCGCTGCTTAAGCGGGTATGATTCGCCGCGGATATTGACAGCCGTGGCGTGATGCAAAAGACGATCAAGGAGAGCAACCGCCAGCACTGGATCGGGGAAGATCTCCCCCACTGGCCGTAGGACTTATTGGAGGTGACGATGGTGGATTTGTTTGCCTGATAGCTTGTTCACGATCTCAAACAGGAAAGTGGCGTCCTCGGCCTCAAGCGGCAAAAACCCCAGTTCATCCAGGATAAAGAGATCCGAGCGCGACGCAAAACGCCGGTCGGCACCAGTTTGGCTTCCAGTCCATCCGCCACCTTTTCCACTGAAATCACGCGAAAACCTTGCAAATCAACCGTCTCATTGATCAAACTTTCTACCAGCATGGGTCTCCTCTCAGGTACCTGGGTGACATGAACACCTCCAAGCATCTGATGAGACCCGTGCTTTGAGCTAGTTAGCTGTGTTAAAAGTTGCACCGATTTGCGAGACGAACCTCCTATAGAAATCTTCAAGGATTCTCAATGGCCGCTATCATTTTCTAAAACCATGAAAAAAACCGCCCCACAAAGAGGCGGCCCAAAAGTAACAGTTTTTTAACACGTTCCGCCCTTCTATAATTCGAGAAGTTTCGAACCGTGAATTATCCTCAAAACAAAAACGTTTTTTCCATCAATGCGGTAAATGACTCTATATTTACCGTGTATCAACTGCCTGTAATCTGTGCCGAAAAAAACATTTTCCGGAATATAAGGTGCTCGTTCCGGAAAGGTGGAAAGCGTATTTATCTTTTCTTCTAGCTCCGAGATAAAAATTTTTGCGCTGCTTATGCTGTCTTCCGCGATATAGGAAAAAATATGTCTTAGATCATTCTGCGCATTCTGGGTAATGTATACCTTATATGCCTTTTTCACGCTTTAGCTCCTCAAAAAATCCCTTTGCCTCCGTGTAGCGACCCTCCTTGATATCCTCCTCGGCCGGCAGGAGAAGTTTGACCAGATTAAATGCAGTCGTAATTTTCTCATATTCTTTTGCGTCAACAATTACGGCCTCCGCCTTGCCGTTTACCGTCAAGACAACAGGCCGCCTGGTTTTATGGAGCTGATCCAGAACAGAGTTTGTATTTCTTTTAAGTTCAGTTATCGATCGAATATCTTCTGTAATACTAAGCGGCATAGCATCCTCCAAGCATGAAATAGCACTCCTAATTTAATGCTTATTATATGCTAATGATGATGTCATGGCAAGTTGGATAATATCTTACTCAGCAGCCGGCGACCTCGGCGGCGGTTTCACCGTTATCATCGCTCGCCTCAATCTGCCCGATGCCGGCGGCAATCAGCTCCCGGCCCAGGATTAGCACCTTGTCTGCGTATTTCGCCCCATCCCGGCCACTGATTTCGGATTAATCCGGCCACCCATTTCGGAGTAAAGCGGCCACCTGTTTCGGTTCATACCGGCCACTTTTTTGTGGTTTTCCGAAATC
>JACWAM010000003.1 GCA_014874265.1 Thermoleophilia bacterium
ATCAGAGGTTGGGGCCGGAAAGCCGCGGTTGATCACGGAAAATAGAACAAAAGCTGCAAGTCAAGTAGATAAACATCTTCTGTCAACTGAAACCCGAGTGTTGCATCAAATTGTTAGAGGCGCCCTATATATGTGCTGCGGGTCCCGGCCAGCAGGCCCTGCCGGTCAGGGTCACAGTTCCGCTCATCGGCATGCTGCCTGCCGCCCATCATGCCGCCAGTGCGGCAGCCCGTCATCAGCGTCCGCGTTCACCGCGTGTGGCCGCTGTACATGCATCCGGCCGCCAGATCCAGGATCGCCAAGGATTATTTGCCGGGTTCGCTGGCGGAAACTTCAGGTGCGGGGCACGTCGTGACCCGGTCCATCATGACCGGACTCACCGTCGCGGGACATTTCGTGGCCCGGCTCCCCCTGGCCTGACATGTCGTGACCGGTCATGTCATGACCCGCCGCCTCCGGCCGGTTCATCATTTTCAGCATGGCGAGGCCGCCGGTGCTGAGAAACCGGATCAGCATCGCCGCGGCCGTAAGCAGGAAGATGATGTCAAGCACGGTCGTGTAGTTGAAGCTGACGTGGGCAAACACCGCCTGGAAGGTCCTGCGGGCCGGGATCAGTCCCAGGGCGCCAAAGAGCGCCTCCAGGATGTATCCGGCCGCGGCCATGGCCGCATACGACGTGGCCAGCAGGAAGGCGCTCATCCTGATCCCGTAGTACTTGCGGTAAATGTCGAGGATCGGCAGGATGATCAGATCAGCGAAGATGAAGGAGATGACGCCGCCAAAGCTGATGCCGCCGTTCCAGAGGACAACCGCCAGCGGCACGTTGCCAATCGAGCAGACAAAGGAGATGAGCGAAACCAGCGGCCCGATGAGCGGCCCCCAGAGTTTGGCGGCAAACCCGCTCTGGCTAAGAAAGAGCGACTGCCAGAAAGAGTTGGGGACCCAGGCAGCCAGGGCGCCGGCGATCAGCAGGCCCAGGACGATGTCGCGCAGGAGCGAGGCCCAGTCCATAACGAAGTACTGGCTCGTTGATGTAAAACCTTTTTTTGACAGGATCCGCTGCAGCAGCGTCCCGCCGGAGACCGACATGTCCATGGCGGCGTGGCCCTCCATCCGGCCCACGAGCCCCGCGTTCGCCTGCTCGCGCGCGTGCTCTACCAGCCACCGCTTCAGGAAGATGCGAAAGAGCAGCGCCAGGATAACGATCATGATGGGGCCGCCGATGAACTCCGCCAGCGTGAACTGCCAACCCAGCAGCAGCGCCATGATTATACCCAGCTCAATAACAAGGTTGGTGGAAGCGAACTCGAAGATGATCGCGGCGGTAAAGTCGGCGCCCTTCCGGAACATCGACCGGGCGATGGCCACTGATGCGTAAGAGCAGGAGGAAGAGGCGGCTCCGAGGACGGTGGCGGTCGCCAGCGAGCGGGGCGAGTCGTCGGGCAGCAGCCGCGCCATCTCGCTCTTGGAGACGACCGCCTGGATCAGGGCTGAGACCGAAAAGCCCAGGATCAGGGCCCACAGGATCTCCCAGAACATGTTAAACGAGTCTGTGAGTGCGTCGGTGATTGAGCTAAGCATGCTGCTCCAAACAGGCGCCTGGCCGGCGCCACACGCTCCGCTTAGTGATTTCAGGATCATTCCCGATTTTCAGGATTTGTGCTGAGAAATTCTGCGTGCGGCCGGCGAGTCCTGCGACGGCTGCCCTGGATGGAACTGCCCTGGATGACCTGGGCGGCTGGAAAGAAGGGGGGGAACACGCGGGCCTGATTGTCAAAGGCGTGCGCCGCCGTTATCCTTAGCGCCCGGCGAAAGCATCCTTTTTAGAGACATTCCTTTTCTGGCGATCCTGGATTTCAGCCGGGGCGCGGGATGTGCGCCCCGGCTGTTTATCCTCTTTAGGGATAGGTATAGGTAGTCCCCACGCCGTCCTGGGCGCTGCCCCCGAGGGTCGAAACCCAGGAACCAACGCCGGCGGGCACGTTGAACTTCAATGTGACGCTGCCGCTGGCGCCGGGCAGGATATCGCCGCTGCCGATCGTGGCCGGCAACGAAGTCGCCAGCGTGACGCCGTTGGTGTTATTACTGGAGGTAAGCTGGACATTCCAGGCCTCAGCAGCGCCGCTGTTATTTACCGTCCAGGTTACCGAGAGCACCCCGGCCTGGTAATCGGACAGGGAGCCCCAGAAGGAGTCCGGCAGGCTCAGGGAAAGCGGTGGCTTGCCGCTGGTGACCTGGTGCGTCAGCGGCAGGTTGTCCTGGCCGCCTCTAAGGACGTAAGGGTAGTCAACGATGCCGTCATGGTTGGCGTCAGGGGCGGTCCAGTCGCTCCAGTAATTGCCGCCAATGGGGGCGGGGAGGTTAAAGTGTCCTGCTGCATGCTGCGCCCCTACCTGCTCTGTGTTATTTAAGAGGTTGTTATGGTAGATCTCAGTGTTCATGTCACCAGGAATTAGTGAAACACCGAGTCCTACGCGATTAGAGCTGATGGTGTTGCCGGAGATGGTATAGTTGATGCCACGAACCGATAATCCCGTGTCATTAGAGTTGACGGTGTTGCCGGAGACGGTGTCGTTGTTTTCGTTTTCAAGCCAGATTCCATAGTAATTAGAGCTGATGGTGTTGCCGGAGATGGTGTTGTTTTTGCCACCGTTGTTGCCGCCAAGAGAGATCCCAGTGAAACTCGAGCTGACGGTGTTGCCGGAGATGGTGTTGTTGTTGCTGTCGTTAAGATCGATTCCTTCGCCTTCCAGACTGTAATTGTATAGTACATTCGTGATGGTGTTGCCGGAGATGGTGTTGCCGCCGCTGCCAACTGCTGCTTCAATACCGAAGTCGCATCCGGTTACACCGGGGCCTCCCAAAGAATTGCCGCTGATAGTGTCGCCGGTGCTTGTGGGTTTAAGATAAATTCCGGCTTCACTACTGCTCCAGCTATATATGCCGACAAAATTGTTCACCGTTAAACTCTTTACGGTTATTCCCGAGGTATTGTCGCCCAGGATGACACCGTAGTGAGCATCTGCCCCACCGCTTAGAAGATGGGAATTGCCGTTTAAGGTGACGCCGGAGCCGTTGATCCAGACGGTGGTGTCGCTAATGTCAGTGTTCAAGGTGCAGCTTTGATGGTACTGGTCCCATTTGCCTACAGAGGTGCACTCGCCGCCGTTGTCCGTAATTGTTATCTGGTGAGAGTAAGCGGTGTAGGCCGCTGAGGCGGCCGCCGGCCCTCCGCCTGAACCCAGAGCCAGCATCAAGGCAAAAAGGAGGGCAAAAGCAAGACTTGCCCCAAACCCAGCAAATTTCTTTCCATTGAAGCTTCCCTATTGACCATGGACCCTTCACGCTCCAATCCTGTTTATAAATGAAACAGATATTATGATAAGTCGATTGGTAGGATTTAAATATCAGGGAATTCCCTGATATTTAAATCTTGACATGTCTTATTTGCTTTGGAGAAATTGTTGGGGGTGGAAGCAAACCCCATCGTCAAGACAACTTTTTCCTAGTGGAATGAACTCTTCTCTTTTAAAACGGCATCTCAAGTGCGTAGGTCCCTTCTACCGTTACGGCAGATCGTGAATTTTGTGCTATTCTTGGCAGCGTTCATAGCCCTTCCCTTCTCTCGAAATTCGTCTTCAATGTTTGGAATAGTGTTTGAAAAGAGAGAATGGGAAAAACCGCGAGCGGCAAGCTGACGGGTGATAAATGCGGAAATTAGCAGGGAAATACTTTGGAGCGGATGACGGGGATCGAACCCGCGATCTTCGGCTTGGGAAGCCGACGCGTTACCAGCTACGCCACATCCGCTAAAAACAGGATATTAGTCGCCGGACTTTAGAGCCTGGAATAACTAAACTGCCAAAGCGATGACGATTGCACCAAATTTTTTCAACTTCAAATTCCTATATCCAAAATCTGCTTGAAGAACACCCAGCTCTTTTCCAGCGTCCAAAATCCAACATCCAGTATCCGCTTAAATCTCTTTTAAATACCCTTTAAACCAGTCGATTGTCTTTTTCAAGCCGTCCTCAGCCGGCACAGTCGGCTCCCAGTCAAACAGCTTTTTCGCCAGCGAGATGTCGGGCCGGCGGCGCCTGGGGTCGTCAACCGGCAACGCTTGATAAATAATGTCACTCTTGCTACCTGTTATCTCAATGATTAACTCCGCCAGTTGGCCGATGGTGTACTCTGCGGGATTGCCGAGGTTAACCGGCATGTGGTAATCGCTCATCATCACCCGGAAGATCCCCTCGACCAGGTCGGATACATAGCAAAAACTGCGGGTCTGGCTGCCGTCGCCGAATACGGTCAGGTGCTTGTCCTCCAGCGCCTGGCGGATGAAGGTAGGCACGGCCCGGCCGTCAAAGGGACGCATCCGCGGCCCGTAAGTATTAAATATACGAATTATCCTGGTATCAATGCCTTGCTGGCGATGATATGCCATCGTGGTGGTCTCCGCGTATCGTTTGGCCTCATCGTAGACGCTGCGGGGCCCGATCGGGTTGACATTCCCCCAGTAATCCTCTGTTTGCGGATGGATCTCGGGGTCGCCGTAAACTTCCGAAGTAGAGGCCATCAGAAAGCGCGCCCGTTTCCACTTGGCCAGGCCGATGGCGTTGCGTGTGCCCACCGCGCCGACCTTCAGCGTATGCAGCGGCATCTGCAGGTAGTCGATCGGGCTGGCGGGACATGCCATATGGTACACATAGTCAACGGGGCCATCAACTTCGATGAAGCTGGTAATGTCCACATTCATGTAGACATAGTCCTCAGAATCGATATGCTTCAGATTGAGTTGCGTCCCCGTGTTGAGGTTATCCAGACCAATGACGCGGTGTCCTTTTTGCAGCAGGTAATCGCTGAGATGGGAACCGATAAAACCGGCCGCACCGGTGATCACCGAGACTTTCTGCCGCTCCTTGCTCATTTTTTACTCCTGACTTCGTAAAACCGTTCGCGCCGGCGCCGTCCGGTTCACCTGAGAAGTTCCGTTGCTTCATGAATGCAATTGCCGAGCATATTGAATAATCTCATATTTTCGGTTGGGTTTAAATCGAGCCAGCGGCCCTGCATTAATTTCGGCGCGGATGGTCACCTTGCTTCTGACTCTTTCGAGCGGGATTCGGATACAATTAATGAAGCAGATACTGGATTTTAGATAATGGATGCTGGATAAAATCAAAGCCTTGGTCTTTAAATCGAAAATTGATATCCGGAGCCTGATATCCAGCATCCGGTTTTATGCGTCCTTGCCAGCAGCCTTTTCGCTTGGCTTTATCTAAATTATCTACCGGGACCGGCTCTAAACCAGGCAGAAACGATGAACACCAAAAAACAATCCCGCGGCGCCCCGGGGAGTTTCCGGTTGCCTTCCTGGACGCAGTCGAAGCTTCTGAAAGCCGCGATCAGCGTCCTCCTGCTGGGGCTGCTGCTTTACAAGATAAACCTGGGCAATCTCGCCCGCAGCCTCAGCCACGTTAATGGCGCCTGGCTGGCGCTGGGGGTGCTGGTTTTTTTTACAGCAAATATGGCGAGCGTGTTTAAATGGCGCCTGATCCTGAAAGCCCAGCTGATTGATGTTTCCTTTCCGTACCTGCTTTCCCTGTTTTACATCGGGTTATTTTTTAATAATTTTTTGCCGAGCAGCGTCGGCGGTGATGTGGTCCGGATTTTTAAACTGTCGCGAAAAACCGGGCGCGCTCTTGAGGCAACCAGTTCCGTCGCCATGGACCGGGCCACTTCGTCGATCGGCCTGCTGGTGATCGCCGCCGCGGTGGCGATCTTCCAGGCCCGGTTGCTGGGATGGCAGTTCATGACGCTGCTGGGGGCGATGATCGCGGTTGCTTTGGCGCTCACCTGGCTGGTGATCAGCGAAAAGGCCGCCCTGCGACTGGGCGGCATCTTCCGGATGGATCCCATGGGCGTCCGCCGGCATCTGGTCAACTTTTATTACTCGCTGCATAAGTTTCAGAAGCAGCGGGCCAGGGTCGCCGAAGTCATGGCGGTCTCGCTGGTCTACCAGAGCCTGGCGATCATCCTGGTATATTTCCTGGCCCGCTCTTTAGGGATCCACCTGGCCGTCTATTATTATTTTTTGTTTATCCCGATCGTGCTCGCTGTTAGCATGATTCCGATATCGCTCAACGGACTGGGGATGCGGGAGGGCGCCTGGGTGTTGCTGTTCAGCCATGTCGGCGTCTCCCCCGAGGCGGCTTTTTCGATGTCGATCCTGAGCCTGATGGTGATGACCGTTGTCAGCATGTCGGGCGGCGTGCTCTATCTCTCCGACCGAACGGCGTCGGCCCGGGAGGCGGAGACTGAAGAAGGATAAATGGGGAAGGACTCCGGGCTGGACACCCGAAGGATTATTACCGGTTTGTAAAGGAGGAAAATGATGAGCCGCATTCAGTATTTTGCCCTGGCAATCGGGTTCCTGTTGACCATTGTCATTTTTCAGCTAATTCGCAAGAAAAAGCTGAAAGAGCAGTACTCGCTGCTCTGGTTTCTGACAGTCGCGGTCATTTTTGTCCTGGCCGTGTGGGAAGCGCTGCTAATCAAGATTTCTGACATCATCGGCATTCAGGTCCCTTCCAACGCCCTCTTTCTGCTGGCGCTGCTGTTCTTGTTTGTCATGGCGATGCACTTCTCGCTGATCGTCTCGCGGCTAACGGATCAATCGAAAATGCTGGCCCAGAAGCTGGCCCTCATGGAGCGTGATCTGCGCCGGGCCCGGGAGCAGCGTGAGCAGGCGGGATAAAATGGCCGGTGCTTTCCCGCCCCAGAAGCGGCGCGCCGGCGCTCAAATGCTTGTCCGGGAGCATGCAATGGAAACTCAGAAAATCATCGTAATCGTCCCCGCGTATGAGGAGGCGGCCAACATTGCCGGCGTGATTGAGGACATTCGCGGCAACTTCCCAGCCGCCGATATCCTGATTGTGGACGACGGCTCCAGCGATGGCACCGGTAAAATCGCCCTGCAGCACGGAGCTGAGGTGCTAACGATTCCCTTCAATCTCGGGATCGGCTCCGCGGTCCAGACCGGTTACCAGTATGCCCTGCGCGAAGGTTATGACATCGCCATTCAGCTGGACGGCGACGGGCAGCACGACGCTAGTTTCTTGCCAGAGATGGTCAGCCCGCTGGTAAACGGCGAGTGCGATCTGGTGCTGGGCTCGCGGTACCTCGCCGGCGGCGGCTATAAAGGCGCCCGCGGGCGGCGGGCCGGCACCGCATTTTTCTCATGGACATTATCCCTGCTCCTGGGCCAGAAAGTTACCGATTCAACCTCAGGATTCCGGGCTGTTAACCTGGAAGCGATCGAGCTCTTTGCCGCTGATTACCCTCGTGATTATCCGGAGGTGGAAGCGCTGCTGCTGGCGCACGTGACCCGGCTTAAAATCAAGGAAATCCCGGTGACGATGCGGGAGCGGACCGGCGGCAAATCATCGATCAACCTTTTTCGCTCCGCCTATTACATGGTCAAGGTTTTTCTGGCGCTGATCGTGGGCTTTTCCCGCCGCCGGGCCTCCCGGGCGGAGTGATCACAAACCGGATATTGGACTTTGGATTTAGAATTTTGGAAAAACATGACTGTAAGACCTGCTCCGGAAGCTCCGAAAACCTTGTCATTCCAAGTGAGCGGAGCGCCCGCGGGAACTGCTTTATAAAGCAGTTCCCACTCATTTAATCCCAAGTCCAACTTACTGTCAATACTATGGTTTTAAGTCAAAAATGAAATCGTAAAGCCGGTCCATGTTGGCGTTTCTCTCGAAATGCCGGAAATGATAATCCCTCCCCCGGGCGCCCATGGCCTGCCGCTCGGCAGCCGGCATCACGCGCAGTTTCTTGATGTTTTCGTATAGGGCGCCGCTGTCGCCGGAGCCGGCGGCAAAGCCGCAGCCGGCCTCCCGGACCAGCGTTTGCGCTTCCCCGTCCATCGCCAGCAGCAGCGGCCTGCCGGCGGCAAAGTACGACAGCACCTTGGACGGAATCGTCAAGTCGAGCAGGTCGCTCTTCACCAGGCAGGCGAGCAGCGCGTCGGCGATCGTGTGATACCGGGGAATCTCCGTTGCCGGCTGCTGCCCTTCAAAGAAGAAGTTTCCCGCCAGGCCGGCGGCCGCGGCGGCCGATTCCAGCCACGGACGCGACATGCCGTCGCCGACGATGATCCAGTTGATGTCGCGGACGCCATCCTCTTTCAACCGGCGGGCGGCGGCGATGACGGTCTCAAAAGACTGGGCGGGGCTGATGTTTCCGGCATAGACGATATTAAAGCCGCCGGCAAAGCGGCGCTCAAGCTCCGCGTCCGGCGCATCACGTTCATAGAACTTTTCGCAGCACTGGGGGATGAAGGCGATCCGGCTCTCCGGCAGCGAGGTGATCTGCCCCAGCCGCTCCGCCAGGCTGGCGGAATTGGCAATCAGCTTGTCCGCCTGCCGGTAGTGCCACGCCGAGACCGCGCCTGCTAGGCGCCGGAGGACCGGACTTTTCACATCAATGACGGAATACAGATTCTGTGGCCAGAGATCGCCAACGTACATGGTGGTCTCCGTCCGGGTGAGCTTTCCCGCCAGCAGGCCCGCGAGCGCCATCATCACCGGCGAAGTCTGGTAAATAAAGATTCGGTCATACTTTCTGGCAATCAGACGGGGGAGGTGAAATAAACTTGACAATGGAAATGATAAGTAGTTGATAAAAATCATCGGGTTGGAATTGCCCCGCCGCGGCATCTCCAGCGCCCGGCGGATCCGCATGCCTCCGCGCTCCTGCTTCCGGTTCCGGAACCATGAGTAACCGTCGAAAAAATTACCCTGGGGATAATTGGGGATGCCGCAGAGGACATCGATATCGCAGCCGCGGCCGGCCAGATAATCGCAAATGTCATTGATCCGGAACGATTCCGGCCAGAAATGCTGGGAAACGATGAGGATTTTCTTTCGCAAGCGATGATCAGCTCCTTCCGGCGCCGGCCCGGATCCCGGCAGGCGCAACGGGCGCGGGCGCAGGCTTCGGCGTGAGCCTATTTTTCCCAGACGACCTTATTGACGATGCCGGTGTAGCTCTGCACGATCTTGACCACTTTTGCCGACACGTTGACGTCCCGGTAGTCCCGGGCCAGCACCGCCGGCTCGTTGTTCTCCTTCATGCTCCGCGCCAGCTCGATTGCCTGGGTAATGCCGCCGGCCTCGATGCCGCCAATGACGATCGAGCCGCCATCGAGCGCCTCGTGCCGCTCGGTCGAGGTCCGGATGAGCACGCCGGTAAATTCCAGGAGAGCGCTTTCCTCTGACAGTGTGCCGCTGTCGGACAGGACGCAAAAAGCGCCCAGCTGCAGCTTATTGTAATCAAAGAAACCAAACGGCTCCAGAATCCGGACCAGCGGGTGCAGCGTGATGCCCCGCTGCTTGATCCGGTCGAGGCTGCGCGGATGTGTTGAATATATTACTGGTCTCTGGTACTTTTCGGCGACGGCGTCTATCGCGGCCATCAGCGAGCTGAAGTTGTCTTCATTATCGATGTTCTCTTCCCGGTGCGCCGACACCAGGATGTAGCCGTCCGGACGCAAATCCAGCCGGTTCAGAATCTGGCTTGCCTCGATCCGGTCCCTGTACTTGTGAAGCACCTCGGTCATCGGCGAGCCGGTGACGAAGATATGGTCCCGGCGGACGCCCTCCGCCAGCAGGTAGCGCCGAGCATGCTCTGTGTATGGCAGATTGATGTCAGATATGTGGTCAACGATCTTCCGGTTGATCTCTTCCGGCACGTTCTGGTCAAAACAGCGGTTGCCCGCCTCCATGTGAAAAATGGGAATCTTCAGCCGCTTGGCCGGGATGGCGCACAAAGCCGAGTTCGTGTCGCCCAGCACCAGGAGCGCCGCCGGCGCTTCCCGCTGAAGAAGAGCGTAGCTCCGGCTGATGATGTTGCCGATCGTTTCGCCGAGCGTCCCGCCCGCGCTGTCCAGATAGTGATCCGGCTCCCGCAGGCCCAGATCCTTAAAAAATATCTGATTGAGGCGGTAATCCCAGTTCTGGCCGGTGTGAACAAGCGTATGGTCGAAATAGCGGTCGAAGGCCCTGGTTACCTCCGCCAGGCGGATGATCTCCGGCCTGGTTCCCAGGATCGTCATTACCTTCAGGCGGTCGCTCATCCGGCTCGCCTGCCGGTGTAGTGGGGATAGAGCCCCGCGTGGTCTTCAATCCACGCTTTCATCTCGCGCAGCATCGGCTCGTAACCGCCGATCGTAAAATCAAAATCCTGCCGCAGATTGATGAGCGTTTTGTTGCTGACAACATCATTATTCGGAATGACATCAATGTCGTCTCGCCGGAAAACTTCTTTGAGCAAGACCAGCAGATCGTACTTGCTGATGCTCTCTGCCGGCGTTAAGTGGTAAAGGCCGCTCAGGCCCTGGCCCGCGGCGGCTTCAATCCCCCGGGCGAGCAGGGTGGTGGTAACGCCGTTCCAAGCGGCGGCCACGTAGCCCGGTATTTTGCCGGTCTGAAGGGCAAACCAGTTAAACAGACCGGAGCCGTCCGATTTCATGTCGGGTCCAATGATAGACATGCGCAGCGTCAGGTCCTTGCCGTTGGTCAGCTCACCCAGCGCCTTGCTCCGGTCGTAAAAAGTTTTGCCATCATACCCGGAATCTTCCCGGTAAGGACCGCTGTCGCCGGAGAACACACAATCTGTGCTTAAATGAATGATGCGCGTGTCGCTACCGGCAAAGCGCCGCTCCAGCATGTGCGGCAGAAACGAATTCAGATAAGCCGCGAGGTCTTTTCTTGTTTCGCTCTCCTTGATCAGGATCCCGGCGCAGTTGATGATGACATCATAATGTTTCGAATCAAGAAAGCGCTCAAATTCCTCCTTGCCGGTCAGATCAAGCAGCACCGTCTCCGGCGCAAGCCGCCGTCTGGCCGAGATGGTGTCGACGCGGTACCCCTTTTCCTGCAGGTAGAGCGCCACGACGTGCCCCGCCATGCCGGCCGCGCCCAGGACCAGAAAATTCACGCCGGCGCGTCCTTCCCCGTTGCCAGGGACCTTTTGATGAAATCCAGGCCAAGCAAGAGTTTCTTCACCTGCTCCTTCTCCAGCCGCTCGGTATTGTGTGAATTGTATTCCCGAGCCTGGGAAACCTGATCGTCGCCCTCGATAAAATATTGATCATAGTTTAAATCCCTGGTGTCAGCCGGCACCCGGAAGTAATTGCCGAGGTCGGTGCTCCTGACGCGCTCTTCCTTGGTCAGGAGGGTTTCGTAAACCTTCTCACCATGACGGATGCCAATATATCTCACCTCATTATCTACGTCAAACAACTCCAGCAGCGACTGGGCCAGCACCTCCAGTGTGCAGGCGGGAGATTTCTGCACGAACAGGTCACCCTGCTGCGCGTTGCTAAAGGCAAACAGAACCAGATCCACCGCCTCGTCCAGGCTCATCATGAATCTGGTCATGCCCGGATCGGTCACCGTCAGCGGCCGGCCGCTCATGATCTGCTCCACGAACAGCGGAATAACCGAACCACGCGACGCCATTACATTTCCATACCTGGTGCAACAAATGCCGGTGCGGGCCGGATCGACGGTGCGGGACTTGGCCACCACTACTTTTTCCATCATTGCCTTCGAGATCCCCATGGCGTTGATCGGGTAGGCCGCTTTGTCAGTGGAAAGGCAGATGACCTTCTTGACGCCGGCGGCAATGGCGGCGTTGAGGACATTGTCAGCGCCGATGATATTTGTCTTCACCGCCTCCAGGGGGAAGAATTCGCAGGATGGGACCTGCTTTAGCGCCGCGGCGTTAAACACATAGTCGACACCGTACATGACGTCTTTGACGCTGTCCGGATTTCTGACATCCCCGATGAAGAACTTGACCTTGCTGCTCCTGAGCTTGTTCCTCATCTCGTCCTGCTTTTTCTCATCCCGGGAGAAAATGCGGATCTCCCCCACGCCGGTTTTCAGAAACCGCTTCAGGACAGCGTTCCCGAAGGAGCCGGTTCCGCCGGTTATCAGCAAGGTTTTGCCGTCAAACATCGATCTCCTCGCGGCCGTAAACGCTTTTTCGTTAAGGTCGATCCATGATATCACAGGCGCCGCGGCCGGCCCCAAAGGCCGTTAAACAGATGCTGGTTTGGAGATCAAATTCAAGGCCTCAATCCCTGAATCGAACGTGTCGATTTCCGGAGTCCGGCGTCAACAATCCGTTTTAAGGCCGTCAGTCAGCCGGGTTGCGCGGCCGTTCCCGTGAAGACCGGGGCGCCGCTATCTGCCAGAGCAGCCAGCCGAATGACCCTGCTCCGACTAGGAAAACCGGTATCAGAAACAGGTCACTGCCGCTGCCGCCGGGACGGAACGGCCTGACCCTTGCCATCAGGCCGGCAACGCCGGTGCTGTGATAAAGGGATATGGCCAGATCGCCCGGCTGCGCATGACCGTCCAGAGACAGCCAGCGGCCCGCTTCCGGATCTGCCTCTCCCAGCAAGTGAAGCGGCGCGCCGCCGCCAGAATCGAAGCTAACGTCAATCATAAATCGTTTGCCGGCTGAGGCGGGCACCGGCTGGAAGTCAAACCGGCCGCTGCCGTCAAATGAGTCAATATCGCCGGCGCTGATGACCGCCTCCCGTTTGACAGCTGTTTTTCCGGATGGAAGCATCCGGTTTTTATCTGCTTCAGTCAGATCGAAGATGATTTTCCCATTTGGCTTCGGCGCTTTTAAATCAAGGTAAATGTCAATGCGGGACAGGTTATCCGCCGGGGCGGTGAACCGTTCGGAGAGGATCTGCCCGGGCCTCAGTGGCGGCAGCTTTGTTTGAGCGCTGGTGTCGGGTTTGTCGTCAACAACGGCAAAGCTGCTGAAAGAAATCCACAACGCGGCGACAATTACAACAATGATCGCCGCTGCCGGCTGACTCCAGATTGACGAAAGTCTCATCTAGCTCACCCGCGCCATGAACTGGACCATTAGCGCCCAGACGCCGAAAACAGCAAATCCCGCCACCAGCGCGGCGGTGGCGCGGGGCCGCCAACGGGGCGGCACGAACCCGGCCAGCCCCGCCAGAAACAGGCTCCAGAAAGGCACAATTACCGGAAAAAGGTAACGGCCCTGGGCAGAGGCCACATTTACCTCGAACTCGGCGGCCGCCAGGAAGAAAACCATCACGAGGGAACTCATCAGCAGCGCCAGCCACGGCCTGATCGTCAGCCAGCTCCGCCGCCAATAACCGGCCAGCAACGAAACACCCAACCCGCCTGCCGCCAGCTCGATCGCGGTTTTAAACCAGGCAAAAGCGGCGCCCGGCAGCGGCGCCCAGGAAAAGGTGCCGAGAAAGGTATCAATTATGTAATCGTTAAAACCGGTACGGGTGAGCAACTTTGACGTATCAACCCGGCCAAAGTTGAGTCCCTTGGTCGGATCCGGAATTTGCGGCAGCACATTGCCATACAGGCGGTTCCTGAAGAAATACCATCCGCAGATGGCCACCGGGAGCAGTAGCGCCGTCGCCCCCATCGGGGCCAGCCGCCAGCGCTCCCGCCGTTCTTTTTTCCGGGATAAGAGGATCGCAATCATGACAAACACCAGCGGCAATGCAATCAAAAACGAAAGTTTTGTCAATAAGCCCAGGCCGGTGACAGCGCCGATGGCCAGCACCCGGCGCCAGCTGAGGCCTCTTTTGACCATTAAAATGAGATTGTATAAAAGAAGTGTGTAAAGCAGCGCCACCAGCCCGTCGTTGGTCACCGAGGTAAACACGAATAAGAGCTGGGGATGGAAGATGAGCAGCAGCGGCAGGCCGATCTGAAAATAATGAGCGTCTGGAAAAACCAGCTCCGCCACCTTGTACGCCGCCGCCACCAGCAACACAAAGATGACCACCGAGCCAAACAGCCGGACGGCGTAAAGTTGCCCCTCGACGCTTAAGCCCTGGGAAGCCCGGTCGACCGGCACCATCAGAGCATAGTAAAGCGGCGGGTCGGCCGAAGCCATCACCTGCTTCGCGTCCGGGGGGAAGCTGGTCTCCTTTTTTCCCACCTGTCCGTAATAATTGGTGCGGTTCTCGGATGCAACGATGTTCGCGCCAATCCAGCCCAGGCCGGGAAACGGAATGGACATGTTCCGGCTCAGATACTGAACGTAACCGAAATGCCTCGTCTCGTCGTTCGGCCGCCACGGCGGCGAGGCAATCGCCCAGAGGATGCCCATCGCCGCCGCCAGCAGCACCAGCGGGATCAGGGGGCTATGCAGCGATCGGTGAAACCGGGGACCGAAAAAACGGATTTGTGATTTTGGACTCGGGATCTTGGAAATTGACATTCGATTTAACTTAAGGTTTTGGCTTACCCAAAATCAGTTATCCACTTTATATTTGCAGCAGCAGGGGCAAGGGGAGTCAAACTCCAGGTTGGGACGGGCCAGCCGATCGATCATAGCAGCCGCAACCGCGCTCTTTCAAGCAGCCTGCTTGCAAGCTGAAAGTGGTTGTGGTGAGAGTGGCGCCAATGGTATTTATGCCGGAGATTAGCTGAACGGTTTTGGCTTCCGCAGCACCGGTATCATTTACCATCCGGGTTACTGACAGGATATTTTTTATCATCACCGGAAAGCGAGGCCCGGAAAGGACCGGGGTTTTCAAGACAGGCTTCCGAGTCGCTTTTTTAAGTTATGATTGTGCGAGCCAAAAAAAACCGGCTTCGGACTTTGGATACTGAACACGACAACCGCCCCCAGGTCTCAAAATGCGACAAATCAAGCGAGCTACCGGCTTCGCCAGATCGAGGAACGGGAATTTGACATCTATCAGATGCATTCTGGTAAATTACCGCACCCCGCCGGAGATGCTCAGGCGTTGCCTGGCCTCAATCACCGGCAGCGCCGGCGCCTTTAGCGCCGTCACCATTGTTGACAACGCCTCCGGGGAAGATACACTGGATGAGATTGGCACGGAATTTCCTCAGGTCCAGGTGATCCAGAGCAACCGGAACCTTGGTTTTGCCGCCGCCGTCAACCTGGCGCTCGCCGGCACCGGTGAGGAGATGGTCCTCCTCCTCAATACGGACGCCGTGCTCCGGCCGGAGGCGCTGGCCAGGTTGGCCGCGACGCTCGAGGCCGCCGGCCGCGGCTGCGCCGGGGTGGCACCCAAGATGATGTCGAGCGCCCATCCCGGAATCATCGACGCCGCCGGCACGGTGATGCCCGGGCACGGGGCGCCGTTTAACCGGGGCATCGGGCAGTGCGATCTGGGACAGTACGACTTCAGCGAGGAGGTTGCCGGGGTCTGTTTCGGCGCCGCCCTGATCAGGCGCGAGCTGTTTAGCCCCGGCAAGGTCGGACCGCTTTACGAAGATTACTTCCTTTACTTTGAAGACTCTGACTGGTGTATGCGCGCCACCAGCCAGGGATATTTCTTCCTGACAGCGCCCGACGCGATCGTCGATCACGTTCATTCCGGCGTCATCCGCCATGAGCCCCTTGATTTCAAGTACAAGCTTGTCGAACTAAACACATTGAAAATCGTGGTCCGCACCTTCGCCAGCCGCCGGCGGGTCGCCGCGATCGTTGCCTCTCGCTGCGCCCGGCTGCTGGCCCGGACCTTTATCCGCCGCCGCTACGTCGCCGCCAACCTGGCGACGCTGGCGGAGTTCACCGGGTCGCTGCCGCGGCTGCTTTGCGAGCGGCGCGCCCTGCGGACGCTCCGGGTCACCGGCGACGGCCACGTCTTCCGGCTGGCCGAGGGCGAGGATGCTTACTTCGACACCGTGGGTTACAAACCTCACCGCTGCCTCGAGTCGCTTATCGCCACCTATGAAAGACTCCTGGGGCAGAACGAACCGTCAGCGGGCAAGATCCTGGCGGCGCTGTACGGGCTCAGGCAGGAGGCGGCTGGCGGCGGGCCGCTGCCGCGGGGCAAATACGCGGAGCTGCTTGCAGACGCGCCCCCCTGCGTCAAGGAGCTGCTTGATTGCGCCGCGCAGGAAATCGGCAGAGGCGCGCAGGATTAGCCATACATCGTTTCCTGGCGGAACTGGGTCCTGGGCAGTGACATCAGCTCGTCAACGCGCCCTTGGAAGAACTCCAGGGGATCGTCGATCTGGTTCAGATCGAAGTTGACTTCCGGATGACCAATCATATATGCCTTGCCGCTGGAAGCCACTGACAGGCCCAAAGGCAGGTCGGCCCAATCAGCTTTCTTGTCCGCACGACTGTAGTCACCACCGTCGTCTTCAAAGTAGTTGGGCGGCGGCGGTTCCAGGATGAAACGGAGCTTCGTCTTGCGGGCGAACTTTTGCAGCTTCTTCCATTGCTTGTTGGACGCCAGGTATCGCCGCTTCCACTCCAGCGAGTAGCCGGCGGGGCGCTCGTGGGAGCCCCCAGTAGATCCAGCGGGCCTCGTTGATCGCGGCCAGGAAGCGGGTGGAGCATTCCTCCACCAGCGCCGGGATCTCCTCGATGTTGGGCCTCAGCGCCACGGTAACGTAATGGATCGGCGGCGCGCCGGCGCCGGTGCTGGCGGCGAAGCGGCCCACCAGCCGCTCCAGGTTGTTCATGTAACGGTCGAACCGGGCGCCCTTCCGGAGGCTCTCAAATACCTCCGGCCGCAGCGAGTCCATCGAGATGTTGATGTGGTGGATGCCGATCCGGCTGAGCCGGTCCAGGGTATCGTCGCTGATCTTTGTTGTCAGATTCGTGGTGAAGAAAACTTTCTGCCGCAAATCCGGGGGGATCCGCTCCAGCAGGTCGATAAACCGCGGGTGGATCGTCGGCTCATACAGGCAGGAGAAAAAGAAGTGGCCGTCATCAACCAGCGGCAGCAGGTTGATGACTTTGTCAAAAGTACCATCAGTAATAAAGTGGTTCCTGACGCCGGCAAAGTCATTGAAACAGAAGACGCAGCGCAGATTACAATTATTGGTGATGTCTGTGGCGATTACTTCGAACTTATCGCACATAACTGGACCTCACGCTTTTCAAGAGTTTTTTCAAGCGATTATGCCCGGATTTACACATTCCTGAGCTGAATTAAATATGCCAAATTGACTAGAAGCGGTATATATGCCAGTACCAGCGCCATGGGCAGCGCCACGAATCTCGTCTTTAATTGCGAAATCTGGTAGACGGCAAGCGAAAAGAAAAAAGCAATCATAATAAGAACCGCATGCATGTATCTTCCTAGCAGGATCGGCCAATCGCCGTATAGAGTAGCGGCAACAAGGAACAGGAAATTTACGATGATGAATATTGCTGCAGATAAGATCGTCAGGTAATGCTTGTTTGCAATTTTCCTCTTGCTCTTCAGATAAATGACGCTCAAACCAGCAAAAAATAAACTTCCCAGCCAGATCACGTTCATTAATCTCGCCAAACCTTTCAGCATTTGCCCAGCCCGAAAAGCTCTGCTGAAAGCTTCTTCCGGGATCCATATCTGGCCAAGCATCTGTCTAAAATTATCACGAACGTAGGCTAAGCCATAGTGAGACAGTCCACTCATCGTATTCAAAGCCGGCGCTTGAATCTTTCTCGCCTGGTTGTTGGCGGTTAATGATCCGTAATGGGATTCATTGAAGATTAACCATGGTGTCAACAGAAATAAAATAATTGCAACATATATCAGGCTGTTAGTTAAAATTTTTTCTCTTTTTACTAAAAAAAGAAGCAATCCCAGTGGAATCAAAACGATCATCAGAAAACGCGATAGCACTGCCAGTCCGGTAAGCAATCCCAAAATAACTGCGTCACCCTTCCCGATACTTTTTTTGCTCTCCAGAAACCTGGATGCCCACCAGACAGCCAGAGCCAGAAAAATTATGGGAAATATGTTATTGCCAACGGTTACCGCCCGCGTCACCATCGCGGGAGTCATACCGATTACGCAGATTGCCGAAAGTGCGAAGAAGGCTGATTTCGCCGGGAACAGGAACTTGACGTTTGTAAATATTTTATAAGACAAAAAGACAATGATGAGCAGCTGAAGCAATCCCCATAAACGCAAAGCGTATATCCTGTCAACAAGGCCGGATCCGCCTAACTGGTAAAATGGTATTGAGACCAGATAGTACAGCGGCGGTTGCAATGCTTCATATTGAGTTCCCGCCAAGCCAACCTGCTGCGATGTCAATTTTGCATTACCGCCATGAGTCTTTTCCATTAATGAGACGACATCATTTGAGACGTAATCAGTTAACAGGGGTATCTTTTTTTGCGCACTGATGGTCTCAATAAAGGCGAAATGCGCCTGCTCGTCCACCGGTGACCAGTATGGTGATAAAAAGACATATAAAAGACCATTGGCCGCCACCAGTATCAGTGACAAAAAAAGCGCCTTTTTCTGGATAAAAGCGCCAATGGAATTTTTGTCATTTAAGAAGAGAGAAAATAGCAAAATTATTGCATAAAGCAATACGGGAATGAAGATAACAATCGTCAACCTGGTTCACCTCGAGAACAGGCGGTGCTTGCGCGGCTGGCTGGATCATCGAGCATGATATCACTGCACGACACAAAATCGCGTAGCCTAACCAGACTCACGATTTTTTTCTCTTAGCCATAAACGTCTAATGCCCGGGCTTATCTTCCCCGTTAAATATCCCTAGCCAGGAGATATTTTGTCAAGAAAGCCGCGGCAGACCAGTATATTGCATGGTTTCGAGAAAGCATAAGCGATGAATCAGCTGCTCATGCGCATGTTTGCGCCCGCCGACATTCCCCATCGAATATTACACGAATCAAATTGACCGGGCAAACGGCCACGCGCGACAAAAACAGGAGGCGCTTGTCGGACAGTTCTTCGTTTCCAAAATATAGAACTGTAACTAGAGCCCATTAGTCCTTACATGGTCGCACGCGGCCATTGCTGATGGCGTTCACAATCTGCTTTCCGTCTACTAATTACTTGCTAACGACATAAGTAGAGCAAGAACACTATCAGACGAAGATTATTCCTGCAAAATCCCGCTTAGCCAATGCTGGGACTGGTTCCTGCTTGTATGTGAGGAATGCCCCAGTTTATGTACGCGGCATTTCCTAGGGTCCAGAGTTCGCCTGTATTTACCTGCAATCCGATTTCATAGCCGCCTGGAACTGATGTAATGGATGGGCTTGTGTTCGCTGCCATTCCGTCGTGCCAGTCAATGTCCCAGTTACCCAGGGTCCAGAGGTC
>JACWAM010000082.1 GCA_014874265.1 Thermoleophilia bacterium
GCCATATACTGTAAGGCCTGGCGAGAAGATCTATTTGAAAGGCTAAAAACCTCTTTTGTCACGCTGCGACAAAACCTTTCCCTACGCCAGACAATGCATGCATATTGCTGGGCAAGCTGATCATAGCAAGCTCAACTCGCAGTTAATTGGAAGCAATCGAGCAAGGATGCGAATCAATTCGGTTTTGATAAACTTTTTCTTGACTTGGGCATCCATATTGCCCGCCCAGCGAATCTTGACTTGGGCATCCATATTGCCCGCCCAGCGAACGCCAAAAGGCTCCAGTTATTAGCCATCTATGCTGGGAATGATGCTGGGAAATGTCTGCTCAGCTAACTTCACCCCAAAGCAAGAAACCGCCCGAACGGGCGGCTTTGCAGGTAAAAACATTGGCGGGAGCGACGGGGCTCGAACCCGCGACCTCCGGCGTGACAGGCCGGCGCTCTGGACCAAACTGAGCTACGCCCCCGTGGCGTAAGGCACATTTTAACTGATTGGCCCGGGAAAGGGGAATCCCCGGGCCGGGAAGACAAATAATAGGGAAAGCCCTGCTCCCGGTCAACCTGAAGCACGCGAGTCCATCGCTTGCGGACCCAGGCAACAAAAAGGGCTCCAGAGGAGCCCAGGCTTAAGCTTTAGTCAAGGATTGCAGCCGTCAATCGTCGCAGCCGTGAGATCCTTTGTGGCCGCCGTCATCATCGTCATCGATGCACCAGCTGACGGTCCAACCGACATGCTTGGCTGTGATATCAACAATATTGCCAAGTTTTGTCAAACGTGGATCAACATAGTTCGCGCGGAAATCATCCAATTTAATTCTCCCTGATCCCCTGTTTCCATTTTGTAGTGGCGATGCCATCCTCATCAACTTTAAATATTATAATTATGGTCAGGTAATTCGTCAAATGTGGATTAAGTGTCGGCTGCCGGCGGGAAACTCTTTAGCTTTAATTAGACAATTTCCTCTTTTTACATGTTTGGCGCATTTTGCCATTTTCACTGCCAGCTCTTCTTGCAGGAATCAGCGCTCCGGCCCCGATAGTAATTAGCCGGAAGGGGTAAAAGAAGAAAACGGCGGAATCTGATGGGAGAAGCCGATGGCAAAACAAAGTGAAGAGGCGGCGGCATTGCTGGGGCGGCAGCGGCTGGAACTGGGGAACTTTCAGGAAGGCGTAGAAGCGAGGCTGGTCGTTCTGGATGAGACCGGTTTCGGCCGCCGGCTCTGGGAAAGGGATCCTTCTCTGTGGACCGAAGTCCCTTCCCGGCAGGAAGAGATCAAGAACTCTCTGGGCTGGCTCGATGTGGCCGGAGCCATGACGGCAAACCTGGACCTGCTGCGGATGCTTGCCCACGAAGCGCGCGCCACCGGTTTTGTCCGTGTCGTTCATATGGGGATGGGTGGCAGCAGCCTGGCGCCGCTGGTGATGGGGCTCATCTTGCCGGATGGCGGACGCGGCCTGCCCCTGACGGTGCTGGATACTACCGAGCCGGCGACCGTGCTTAAGGTCGAGCAGGCCGGGCCGCTGGAAAACACTCTGTTCATCGTCGCCAGCAAGTCCGGCACGACGGCGGAGTCCCATGCTTTCCAGCAATATTTTTATCACGCTCTCTCGCGGATAAAGGGCAACCGGGCCGGTGAGAACTTCATTGCCATCACCGATCCGGGGACCCCGCTGGAAAAATCAGCGAAAGAAGACGGGTTCCGGCATATTTTCCTCAACTTCGCCGATATTGGCGGCCGGTACTCGGCGCTGTCATTTTTTGGGATGGTCCCGGCGGCGCTGGCCGGCGTTGACACCGGCAGGCTGCTTGACAGGGCGCTGGCCATGGAGAGCGCCTGCGGGGGTCAGGCGGCGGCCCCTGAAAATCCCGGGCTTGTCCTGGGAGCCGTCCTGGGAGAGCTGGGCCGGCACGGCCGCGACAAAATCACTTTTCTGGCAGAAGATAAAATCGCGCCGCTGGCCATGTGGCTGGAGCAGTTGCTGGCGGAGAGTACAGGCAAAGAGGGCAAAGGCCTGCTGCCGGTGGCGGGCGAGGAGCCGGGCGAACCCGGAGTCTACGGAAGCGACCGCCTGTTCGTCCACCTGCGGCTCGGCGCCGGCGATTCGCTGGACCAAAGGGTGGGCAGCCTCAAAGACGCCGGCCAGCCGGTTGTCACGATTGATCTGAATGATCCCTACGATCTCGGGCAGGAATTTTTCCGCTGGGAGATCGCCACCGTGACCGCGGGCGCCATCCTCGGGATTAACCCGTTTGACCAGCCAAACGTCCAGGAAAGCAAGGACAACACCAACCGGCTGCTCGCCCAGGTTGACAGAAGCGGCGAGCTGCCGGCAGAGAGCCCGCTTATCGTGGAGGAGCCTCTCTCGCTTTATCACGAAGCCTTTATCCCTGCCGCCGGGACCATCACGGATGCGCTGAACCAGTTTCTCAGCCAGGCCCGGCCGGGCGACTATCTGGCATTGATGGCGTATCTGACCGAATCGGAGGACGCCGGCCGGCAACTGGCGCAGATCCGGCGCCGCGTCGGTCAGCGGCTGCGGCTGGCGACCACGCTGGGTTACGGACCCAGGTTTCTCCACTCCACCGGGCAGTTTCACAAAGGCGGACCTAACAGTGGACTGTTCCTGCAACTGACGTGCGACGACACCCAGGATGTCCAGATTCCGGGGGCCGGCTATGGATTTAGCATTTTTAAACAGGCGCAGGCCCTTGGTGACCTGGAGGCGCTCCGGCGCCATGGCCGGCGCGTGGCGCGACTGCATCTGGGAGCGGATATCGAGCGGGGCCTGGCCAGGCTGGCAGAAATTCTGCAAAAGGCAACGCTCTAAAAAAGCGGACGTTGGATTTGGATTTTGGATATTGGTTTTAAATCCACTGTAATGAGATTGAAAAAACCGCGACCGGCACACGTGGAGGCATGATGAACGAACAGTACGAGATCGGCATGATTGGTCTGGGGGTGATGGGGCGCAACCTGGTGCTGAACATGGCCGAGCACGGGTTTAGCGTCGCCGGGATGGACAACGTCAACTCGCAGGTGGAAGCTTTGCGAACCGAAGCCGGTGGCCGGCCGGTGCTGGCGGTGGCAAAACCGGCAGAACTGGTGGCGGCATTGCGCTCGCCGCGGGCGGTCATGATGCTGGTTCCCGCAGGCCGCGTGGTAGACGCCGTCATCGGCGAGCTGATGCCGCTGCTTCAGCCGGGTGACCTGATCCTCGATTGCGGCAATTCCTTTTATCAGGATACGGCCCGCCGCGAGAAAGAACTGGCGGACAAGGGCATCCTGTTTATGGGAGTCGGGATATCGGGCGGTGAGAGCGGCGCTCGCCACGGCCCCAGCATCATGCCGGGCGGCAAACCCGAAGCTTACGAACGGGTGCGGCCCGTGCTGGAAGCGGCCGCGGCCCACGTAAACGGCGATCCCTGCGTCGCATATCTGGGACCCGGCGCCGCCGGCCATTACGTCAAGATGGTCCACAACGGCATCGAGTACGCCGTCATGCAGCTGATAACGGAGGCATATGACATGATGCGGCGCGGCCTGGGAATGAGCGCCGCTGAGATGCACGCTGTTTTCGGAGACTGGAATGAGGGGGCTTCCGCCTCCTACCTGGTGGAGATTACCACCGATATCCTGGCCAGGACCGACGATGACACCGGAAAACCTTTGGTCGACATGATCCGGGATGAGGCGCGGCAATTGGGGACCGGCATGTGGACTTCTCAGGACGCGATGGACCTGGGGGTGCCCGTTCCCACAATTGATATGGCGGTCGCGATGCGGAACCTGTCGGCGCTGGCGGAGGAGCGGCGGGAAGCAGCGGCCCTGCTGGGAAGAGATGGTCCCACCTTTGGCGGCGACCCCAAAGAGCTGCGGGCCTGGCTCAAGGAAGCCTTTTTCGCGGCGGCGGTCATTGCTTACGCCCAGGGGATGGCGCAGCTGAAGTCCGCGTCCGCCGCTTATGGTTACGGCCTGGATCTGGAAGCAGTCGCCCGCATCTGGCGCGGGGGCTGCATCGTTCGGGCGGCGCTGCTGGAAGACATCCGGCAGGCTTACCGCAGCCGTCCCGATCTCCCCAATATCCTGCTGGACCCCGGAATTGGCGCCAAGGTATCAGACCGGCTGGAGTCACTCAAGAGCGTTGCCGTGACGGCGGCCGGCATTGACATCCCGGTCCCGGCGCTGATGGCGTCACTGGCCTATTTTGAGAGTTACCGCTCTGGACGGCTGCCGGCCAACCTGCTCCAGGCGCAGCGTGATTACTTTGGCGCCCACCAGTACGAGCGCACCGACAGGGAGGGCAGTTTCCACACTGAATGGACCTAGCCCAAGTACAGCTCTGGCCGCTTGGCGTTTATTTTGCCATCACCGTGCTGCTGGTGGCGGTGTTGCTGGTGGTTTCATATCTCCTGGGTCAACGGCACCGGGAACCCGAGACGGGAAAGCCTTATGAATCCGGGATCGTATCGACAGGAACAGCACGGGTGCGATTTGACGTCAAGTTTTATCAAAATGCCATCTTCTTTGTCATTTTCGATCTGGAAGCGATGTTCGTCATTTCCTGGGCGGTCGCCATCCGCCAGGCGGGATGGTCCGGATACGTGGAAATAGTTATTTTCATCGCGGTCCTGGGCGCGGCTCTGGCTTATCTCTGGCGTCAGGGCGCGCTTGATTGGGGGACAAAGCGGGGACCTGCCCCCAGGGCGCGCCGGGAGGAGAAGTCTTGACGAGGCGGGAAGAAAGTGGTGCCGCTTCGGGTGACAGCGGCGCGAAAGCGGCTGCCCGCGAGGAGAGCGTTTCATTCACGACTGCCGGCGGCGCGGCCGCGCCGTTCGCGGTTGCCGGGGATCCGCCGGAGAGCGCGGTTGGGCGGATGGTGCTGCTATCCCGGCTGCAGGACATGCTGGCCTGGGGCCGCAAGAACTCCATCTGGCCGTTTAACTTCGGTCTTTCCTGCTGCTTCGTGGAGATGGCGACCAGCATCACCAGCAAATACGATATTGCCCGCTATGGCGCCGAGGTGATCCGGGCGACGCCCCGGGAGGCCGACCTGATGGTTGTTGCCGGCACGGTCTTCATCAAAGTCGCCCCGATCGTCAAACTCCTCTACGAGCAGATGATGGAGCCGCGCTGGGTCATCTCGATGGGTTCCTGCGCCAATTCGGGCGGCATGTACGACATCTACAGCGTCGTCCAGGGCGTCGACAGCTTCCTGCCAGTGGATGTTTACGTGCCCGGCTGCCCTCCCCGCCCGGACGCGTTCATGGAAGGCCTGCTGATGCTAAGGGACAAGGTCGGCCGCGAGCGCCGCCCCTTGAGCTGGCGCGCCGGGCCGCAGGTTACGGGCAAGCCGGCGCTCCCGTCGCACCGCGATCTGAAGCGGCCCGGGCGGATGCGGGCCGGTATCTTGAGACCTCCAACCGAGGTTTAGCATGAAGATTTTATGAGCCCCGTTGACCAGAAAAATGAATCTGACATTGTCACCGGCATTGTGCAAATGTTCGCCGGCGAGGACATCATCCCGGAGCCGCCCACAGCCGGTCCGCCCACCGTCTGGGCGCCGGCCGGCCTGCTCCCCAGGTTGCTGCGCAGCCTGAAAGAGGATGCGCGGCGCCCTTTTCCGATGCTTTATGACCTGACGGTGGTTGACGAGCGCCTGCGCCGGCATCGCCCCGGCCTGCCCCAAAGCGATTTTACCCTGGTCTACCACTTGTTTTCCCTTGAGCGCAACGAGGATGTCTGCATCAAGACCGCTCTCACCGGCGATATGCCGGCGGTCGCCAGCATCGTTGACATCTGGCCGGCGGCCAACTGGTACGAGCGGGAGTCCTGGGACATGTTTGGGGTCACGTTCGACGGGCATCCGCATTTGCGGCGGCTCCTGATGCCGCCTAACTGGGAGGGACATCCGCTTCGCAAGGAGCATCCCGCCCGGGCCACGGAGATGGAGCCCTTCCGGCTGCCGGAATCAAAGGAGGAGGCTGAGGAAGAGGCGCTTAAGTTCCGTCCCGAAGACTGGGGGATACAACGCGCGCATGATGACACAGATTTCATCTTCCTCAATATCGGCCCGCAGCACCCCGGGACTCACGGCCTTCTCCGCATCGTGCTGGAGTTGGACGGCGAGGTGATTGTTGATGCCATTCCTGACATTGGCTATCATCACCGGGGCGCCGAGAAGATGGGCGAGCGGCAGACTTGGCATACCTACATCCCTTACACTGACCGCATCGATTATCTGGGCGGCGTTCTTAACAACCTGCCCTACGTGATGGCGGTGGAGCAGCTGGCCGGCATCGAGGTTCCGGAGCGGGCCCAGGTGATCCGGGTGATGCTGTCGGAGCTGTTTCGCATCGCCAGCCACCTGGTCTGGTACGGTACCTTTGCCCAGGACGTTGGCGCGCTGTCCCCCGTTTTTTACATGTTCACCGACCGCGAACGCGTTTTTGACATAATTGCCGCCATTTGTGGCGATCGGATGCACCCTAACTGGTTCCGGATCGGCGGCGTGGCCCAGGATCTGCCCCAGGGGTGGGACGGGCTGGTGCGCGAGTTCATCGCTTACCTGCCGTCGCGGATGAAGGAATACGACCGGATCGTAATGCAGAACCGCATCTTCAAGGGCCGCACCCAGGGAGTGGGCGCCTACACTCTGGAGGATGCCATTGAGTGGGGCGTTACCGGCCCGGGCCTGCGCGCCTGCGGTCTGGAATGGGACCTGCGCAAGAAAAGGCCGTACAGCGGCTACGACCAGTTTGAATTCGAGATTCCGACCGCGACCGGGGGTGACTGTTATGACCGCGCGCTGGTGCGGGTCGCTGAGATTCACCAGAGCCTGCGAATCATCGAGCAGTGTCTCAAGAACATGCCGGCCGGTCTTTATAAGGCCGACCATCCGCTGGCGGCGCCGCCGCCCCGGGAGATGATGCTGCGCGATATCGAGACATTGATAGACCACTTTCTTGAGATTGGCTGGGGACCCGTGATCCCCCCGGGGGAAGTGAGCGCAGGCGTCGAGGCCTCCAAAGGGATCACCAGCTACTACTTGATCAGCGACGGCGGCAGCAGTCCCTACCGGCTGCGGATCCGCACTCCCTCATTCCCGCATTTGCAAATGATCCCCCTGATCAGTCGCGGATCGATGATCCCCGATCTGCTGGCAATCCTGGGAAGCATGGACTATGTGCTTGCCGACGTGGACCGCTAAAACAATACGGCAAATATCAGAACAATGTTAAGTAAAGAGGAAATGCAGGAAATCGAAGTCGAGGCGTCCCGTTACGAGACGCGGCAGGCCGCCGCTATCGACGCGATGCGGATTGTGCAGGACCGGCGCGGCTGGGTTTCCGACGAGGCGGTCCTCGACCTGGCGGGTTTTCTCGACATGTCGCCCGCGGAGCTGGACAGCGTCGCCAGCTTTTACAACCAGATCTTCCGCCGCCGGGTAGGGCGCCATGTGATCCAGGTATGCGACAGCGTCAGCTGCTGGCTGATGGGTTACGAGCCGCTCCGCGATCTGCTGATCCGGATGCTTGGCGCCGGCATGGGCGAGACAACCGCCGACGGTCGTTTCACCCTGCTCCCCGTTGTTTGCCTGGGCGCATGCGACCGGGCGCCGGTGATGCTGATCGACGAGGACCTGCACACAAACATAGATCAAGGTCAACTCGAAACGATATTGGATAAATACAAATGAAAGTTTCCGGTTTCTGGCCGCTTGTTGACTAAATTGATGGTTTTGACTTTAAACTTTGAACTAAAGTTATGGAAACGCCACTGACAGCAAACATCAAACCGGGGCGCCGGCCGCCCGACATCAAGGCGTACCGGAAAGCGGGAGGTTACCGGGCGCTTCGCGAGGCCGTCCTTAAGATGAGGCCGGAGGAAGTCACCCAGACCGTCAAGGACGCCAACCTGAAGGGCCGGGGCGGCGCCGGTTTTGACGCCGGCCTCAAATGGAGCTTTGTCCCAATGGGAGAGGAGGCCTCCGGGCCCAAGTACGTGGCCATCAATGCGGATGAGATGGAGCCGGGCACTTTTAAGGACCGCCTTCTGATGGAGGGGGATCCGCACCAGTTGATCGAGGGAGCGGCGCTGGCAGCCTATGCCATCCAGGCCGATGTTGCCTACATTTTCCTCCGCCGGGAATACCATCTGTCGGCCCGGCTGCTGCGGCGGGCGATCGCCGAGGCGTACGACAGCGGCTGCCTCGGCCAAGGCATTCTCGGCTCCGAATACAGCCTTGATATGCATCTTCACATCAGCGCCGGACGGTACATGAGCGGGGAGGAAACGGGGATGCTGAACGCCATTGAGGGCCGGCGGGCCAATCCCCGGGCCAAGCCTCCCTACCCGCAGGTTTCCGGACTCTGGGGTAACCCCACGGTTGTCAACAACGTGGAGACTGTCTGCAACCTGCCGCATATCGTTAATAATGGCGCCGACTGGTTTCGCAACCTCAGCCTCACCGCTGAGGGCGGCACCAAGATCTACGGGGCCAGCGGCCGCGTCCGCCGGCCCGGGACCTGGGAACTGCCGATGGGCACGCCGCTGAGGGAGCTCGTGGAGGAACATGCCGGTGGCATGCAGCAAGGCTACCGGCTTAGGGGGATCATTCCCGGTGGCGCCTCGACGGAGTTTCTCACCCCGGCGCATCTGGATGTAAAGATGGACTTTGTCTCCGTGGAAGCCGCGGGCAGCCGCCTGGGAACAGGCACGATCATCGTCCTGGACGACCACTCCTGTCCGGTGGGGATGACACTTAACCTGGAGCAGTTTTTTTTGCGAGAGTCGTGCGGCTGGTGCACGCCCTGCTGGGGAGGGCTTCAGTACGCCGTGGAGCTGCTGACCGGCATCGAGGCCGGGGCCGGCCGAATGGAAGACCTGGACACCCTGGATTCGCTGGCGGCGATGCTGGCGCCGGGGCACACTTTTTGCGCCCTGGCTCCGGGGGCCGCGGAGCCGCTGGGGAGCGCCCTCCGTTACTTCCGGGAGGATTTCGAGCGCCACATCCGCCAGCAGCGCTGTCCCTGGAGCAGTTAAATGGCGCTGATCTATGTCGAGAACAAAGCTTATAAAGTTGAGGACGGGCAGAATCTGCTGGCCGCCTGCCTGTCTCTCGGCTTTGACATTCCGTATTTTTGCTGGCATCCGGCGATGCATTCGGTGGGCGCCTGCCGCCAGTGCGCCGTTAAACAGTTCAAAGACAAGCATGACGCCCGCGGCAAGATAGTGATGTCGTGCATGACCGCGGCCGTCGACGGCGTCCGCATCTCTATCAAGGATCCGGAGGCGCACGCTTTCCGCGCCGCCGTCATCGAGTGGCTGATGCTGAATCATCCCCATGATTGTCCCGTCTGCGACGAAGGCGGCGAATGCCACCTGCAGGACATGACCGTGATGACCGGTCATACCCGGCGCCGCTACCGGAGCAACAAGCGTACGTTTCGCAATCAGGACCTGGGCCCTTTCGTCAGCCATGAGATGAACCGGTGCATCCAGTGCTACCGGTGCGTCCGCTTCTATCGCGACTATGCCGGCGGCCGCGATCTGGAATCCTTCTCCCTGCGCAACCAGGTTTATTTTGGCCGCCACGAAAGCGGCATTCTGGAAAGCGAGTTCAGCGGCAACCTGGTGGAGATCTGTCCCACCGGCGTCTTTACCGACAAGAGCCTGAAGCAGCATTACGCCCGCAAATGGGATCTGATGACAGCGCCCTCGGTGTGCGTGCACTGCGGTCTCGGCTGCAACACCATACCCGGCGAACGCTACGGCACGCTCAGACGGATCCGCAACCGGTACAACGGCGAGGTGAACGGATACTTCCTGTGCGACCGCGGCCGTTACGGCTACCTGTTTGTCAACAGCCCCGACCGCCTCCGCCAGCCGCTTCAGCGCCGGAGCCGTAATGCGGCCCCGGAGCCCGTTTCCGTCGAGGCGGCGCTGGCCAAGGTCGAGAAGATCTTTTCCGGCGGCGGCGGGGTCGTCGGCATCGGCTCCCCGCGGGCGCCGCTGGAAGCCAACTACGCTCTCCGGCGCCTGTCCGGTCCGGACCGGTTCATCGCCGGCCAGAGCGACGTAGACCTGGCTCTAAGCCGCGTTGCCCGGCAGATCCTTTCGGAGGGCCCGGCCCGCTCCTGCTCCATCAGCGAAGCCGCCGACGCCGACGCCGTCTTCGTCCTCGGAGAAGATTTGAGCAATTTCGCGCCGAGGCTGTCTTTGGCGCTTATGCAATCGGTGCGGCGGCAGCCGCTGGAAGGACTGGAAGGGATTCCGCTCTGGCAGGACGCCGCCGTCAGGATTGCTCTTCAGGATCAGCGCGGCCCTCTTTATCTGGCGATGCCCGCTCCAACCAGGCTGGACGCGGTTGCCACCGTCGCCTACCAGGACAGCCCCTCCGGAATCGCCCGGCTCGGATTCGCTGTGGCCAACCGGCTCGACCGCAACGCTCCCGGACCGGAAACCCTCGGGCGCGACGCTGATTCCCTGGCCGCCGAAATTGCGGCCGCGCTGGTCGGGGCCAAGAGGCCGCTCGTCATCTCCGGCGCCGGCCTGGGAAGTGAAGCGGTGATGCAGGCAGCCGCCAACGTCGCCCGGGCGCTGGCGGGCCGGGGGCAGGCGCCCGGCCTGTGCCTGACGCTCCCGGAAGCAAACAGTCTAGGCGCCGCCCTCATCGGCGGCGGGGGCCTAAGCCGCGCCGTTAAGGCCGTCGAGACGGGTGAGGCCGCAACCATCGTCATTCTGGAAAACGACCTCTACCGGCGCGCCGAGCCGCTGCTGGTAGAGCGGCTGCTGGCGGCGCCGCGCGTGATCGTGCTTGACCACTTGCTGAACCCAGCTGTGGAGAGAGCTGACATGGCGCTGCCGGCAGCGACCTTCGCTGAGAGCGACGGCACCCTGGTAAGCAGCGAGGGGCGGGCGCAGCGCTTTTTTAAAGTCATGCCGCCGGGCGAGGGCGTCCGGGAGAGCTGGCGCTGGATCGAGGCGATGGCTCTGGCGGCGGGTGCGCTGGAAAGCCCTTGGGGGACGATTGACAACCTTATCAGAGACATGGCTGCGGACATTCCCGCCCTGGCGCCGGTGGGGGAAGCGGCTCCCGGGGAGGGCTTCCGCCTGCACGGGCAAAAGATCGCCCGCCAGCCGCGCGGCTATAGCGGCCGGACGGCGATGAACGCCAGCGTGAATGTGAGAGAGCCACGCCCGCCCGGAGACCCCGACAGTCCGCTTGCTTTTTCGATGGAAGGCTTCCAGGGACGGCCGCCGGCGCCGCTGATCCAGCGCTACTGGTCGCCCGGCTGGAACTCGGTCCAGGCGCTCAATAAATTTCAGGATGAAGTCGGCGGTCCGCTAAAGGGCGGCGATCCGGGGAAGCGCCTGATCAATCCGGCCGCCTCCGGCGGAAGCTACTCAGTTCAGTTTCCCGAGCCTTTTGTCCGCCCGGAAGGCGAGTGGCTCATCGTTCCTCTGTATCACATTTTCGGGTCGGAGGAGCTAAGCGCGTTCTCGCCGCCGGTGATGGAGCTGGCGCCGGCGGCCTACGTGGCGCTCGCGCCGGACGACGCCGCCGGCCTGGGAGCAAGGGCCGGCTCTCTGGTTGAGGTGGCCCTGCCGGGAGGCACGCTTCGCCTGCCGGTGCGACTGATAGATTCCCTCCCAGAGGGAACGGCGGGCCTGCCGGTTTATCTGCCGGGTCTGGAGGGGATCGTTTCTCCCGGGGAGTTTGCCAGGATCAGGGTGATGAAGCAAGGTCAGCAGGGACTCACATGAGCATGCTTACCCGCGAACCTTCTTCGGGACGGCAATCTCATCAACGCCAAAATGAGTGAACTCAGAAACATAATCGTGCCGCTGATTACCGTCTTCGGGGTGATCATCATCGCCATGTCCATGGCCGCCGGCCTCATCTGGCTGGAGAGGCGGCTGCTGGCGCTCTGGCAGGACCGGTACGGCCCAAACCGCGTCGGCCCCTTCGGCCTGCTGCAGGTGCTTGCCGACTTGATCAAGATAATCTCCAAGGAGGACTGGGTGCCGCCGTTTGCCGATGCGGCCGTGTTTGTGGTGGCGCCGGCGGCGATGTTTATCCCCGTGCTGCTTACGTTCGCCGTCATCTCCTACACGCCCGGGATCGCCGTGACGGACCTTAACATTGGCCTGCTCTTCTTCCTGGCGATGTCGTCACTGACCGTTTATGGCGTCGTCCTGGCGGGCTGGGCGTCAGATAGCAAATACTCGCTCCTGGGCGGCATGCGGGCCGCCGCTCAGATGCTCAGCTACGAAGTTTTCATGAGCCTGTCGCTGATGGGTGTCGTCATGCTGGCGGGCTCGTTTGACTTAAGGCAGATAGTGGAGGCCCAGAGAGGCCTCTGGTATGTGGTGCCCCAGTTTCCCGGCATGCTCATCTTCCTGACCGCCGGCGTCGCTGAGACCCGCCGGCTGCCGTTTGATCTCCCCGAAGCGGAGGGCGAGCTGGTCGCCGGCTTTCATGCTGAATATTCCGGCATGAAATTTGCTCTTTTCTTCATCGAGGAATACCTGGGCATCACCCTCGTCTCGGTCCTGATTTCAGTGCTGTTCTTCGGCGGCTGGCTGGGGCCGCTGCTGCCGCCGCTGGCTTGGCTGGCGATCAAGACGATGTTTTTCATCAGCCTGTTCATCCTACTCAGAGCTACTTTCCCCCGGCCCCGCTACGACCAGCTGATGTCATTTGGCTGGAAGGTAATGCTGCCGCTGGCGCTGACCAATCTGGTGGTCACTGGAGGAATCATCCTTGCGGCGCGCTAAATTCAAGGTTCAAGGTTCAAAGTTTAAATTCTTAAACGGATCCGGCCGGGACCGCGTTCGGCCGGACAGCGTATTTTTCATTCTAATGACAGGCGAAGATGATCAGTCTGCTTAAAGGCATGTGGCAGGTCTTCCTGCATACATTCCGGCGCCGGGTAACGATCCAGTACCCGGAGCACGTTGATTACCTGCCGCCCCGCTGGCGCGGCCGCATCATCCTGTCCCGTGACCCTGACGGCGAAGAGCGCTGCGTGGCCTGCTACCTGTGCGCGGCGGCGTGTCCGGTTGACTGCATCTCGCTGCAGGCCACGGAGGATGCCCATGGGCGCCGCTATCCCGCTTCATTCCGGATCAACTTTTCCCGCTGCATCTTCTGCGGATACTGCGAGGAAGCCTGTCCCACGGACGCCATCCAGCTGACGCCGGATTTTGAGATGTGCGAATATGACCGCCAGAATCTGGTTTACGAGAAAGAGGATCTGCTCATTAGCGGACCCGGTAAGTATCACGATTACAACTTCTACCGGGTCGCCGGGATATCGATCGGGGGGAAGGACAAGGGCGAGGCGGAGAGGGAATCCCCCCCGATTGATCCGCTTGGCCTGTTGCCATGAGAGCGGAGCCGGCCGGTGGGGCAGAATCGAGTGAGAAATTTGACTAAAGAAAATTGATGGGCGCCATCTTTTACATATCTGCGGCGGTTGCCGTGGCCGCCACTGTCGGGGTGATTACCCGTTACAACGCCGTGCACGCGCTGCTTTACCTGATCGTCTCGCTGCTGGCCATCTCCCTGATTTTTTACATCCTCGGCGCGCCGTTGGCGGCCGCGCTGGAAGCGATTATCTATGCCGGGGCGATCATGGTCCTGTTCATCTTCGTGATCATGATTCTGAATCTGGGCCCGCAGGCGGTCCGCCGGGAGCGAAGCTGGCTGAAGCCCCGGATGTGGGTGGGGCCGGCGGCGCTGGCCCTCATCCTCGCCGGTGAGCTTGTCTATCTGCTGGAAAGCGGCCCGGCGGGGGCGCAGGCGGGCACCGCCAGTGTGGGCCCCGAGCCGGTGGGAGCCACCCTGTTCGGACCGTACCTGCTGGGCGTCGAGCTTGCCTCTCTCCTGCTGCTGGCCGGGCTGGTCGGCGCCTTTCACCTGGGGCGGCGCGAAACCGGCGAGGAAACAGCGGGTGAGCAAGAAATTCAAACCGGCGTCGCTAAGGCAGAGGGCGCCGCTGTCGAGGAGCCCGGCGCCGCACTGGGGGGCGAGTAATGGCTCAGGTTCCCATGGATTACGGGCTCGCGCTGGCGGCGGCCCTGTTTGTGCTCGGCCTTGCCGGCGTTATCGTGCGCCGGAACGTCATCTTTATCCTGCTGTCGATTGAGATCATGATGAACGCCTCCGGCCTGGCGTTTATCGTCGCCGGCTCGCGCTGGCGGCAGCCGGACGGACAATTGATGTTTATCTTTATTTTGACAATGGCGGCCGTAGAGGTGTCGCTGGGGCTGGCGCTGGTGCTCCGGCTTTATCACCGGCTCAAGACACTCGATATTGACAGGGCGGACAGGATGAGAGGCTGATATGTTTGGGCTCCTGTTTCTCATCCCGCTGATTCCTTTCGCCGGGTTTGCGGTTCTGGCGCTGGGAGGGCGCGGGCTAAGCCCGCGGGGACTAGCCGCCGTCGGGGCCGGCTCTGTCGGGCTCTCGGCGCTGCTGTCGCTTGTCATTGGGGCCGATTTCCTGCTGGCGCCGCCGCCCGGCCATGTTTATTCACAGACGTTGTGGACCTGGATGCGTGTGGGAGGCTTCGCCCCGGGGATATCTTTTTACCTGGACGCCCTGTCGCTGGTGATGATCCTGGTGATCAGTGTGGTCAGCTTCCTGATTCATCTCTATTCCACCAGTTTCATGACCGGCGAGGAAGGCTACCGCCGCTTTTTCGCCTACATGAACCTGTTTGTCGGCTCAATGCTGACGCTGGTGCTGGCGGACAACCTGGTGCTGCTGTACCTGGGCTGGGAAGGGGTGGGCTTATGCAGCTACCTGCTGATCGGCTTCTGGTACAAAGATCCAGTCAACGGCCGCGCCGCCCGCAAGGCGTTTATCGTCACCCGCGTGGGCGACACCGCCATGGCGATTGCTCTCTTCCTCCTTTTTACCAGCCTGGGAACGTTGAGGATCCCGGATCTGCTCCGGCTGGCGGCGCTGCACTGGCAGGCGGGATCAGGCGTGGCGGTGGCCGCCGCGCTCCTCCTGCTGGGAGGGGCGGTGGGCAAGTCGGCGCAGCTGCCCCTGCAGACGTGGCTGCCCGACGCGATGGCCGGCCCCACGCCGGTGAGCGCCCTGATTCATGCCGCCACCATGGTCACCGCCGGCGTCTACCTGATCGCGCGCACCAACGAGATCTTCATTCTGGCCCCTGACGTCCGGCTGCTGGTGGGCGCGGTCGGGGCGGTGACGCTGCTGCTGGCGGGCTTCAGCGCCCTGACCCAGCATGACATCAAGCGGGTGCTCGCCTATTCCACTATCAGCCAGATCGGTTACATGTTCCTGGCGCTCGGCGTCGGCGCCTGGTCGGCGGCCATCTTTCATTTCATGACTCATGCTTTCTTTAAGGCGCTGCTTTTCCTTGGCGCCGGGGTCGTCATCCAGGGACTCGGCCAGGAGCACGACTTGTTCCGGATGGGCGGGCTTCGCAAAGAGCTGCCGGTGGCTTTCTGGACCTTTCTGATCGGTTCGGCCTCGCTGTCGGCGCTGCCGCTGATAACCGCCGGATTTTACAGCAAGGACCTGATCCTGTGGGACGCCTGGTCGTCACGGTCGGGCAGCCCCTGGCTCTGGGCGGCCGGCATCGCCGGCGCCTTTTTGACATCAGTTTATACATTTCGCATGGTGTTTCTCACGTTTTTCGGACGCCGGCGGGGTGAGAAGGTCAGCAAAAAGCCGGGCATGAGCATGCATGTGCCGCTGGTGGCGCTGGCCGTCCTCTCGATCATCGGCGGCTTCATTGAGCTGCCCGGCGTGCCGGTCCTGTCCAATTTTCTTGGCCACGCCCTCCCGGCGCTGGCTCAGGCGGGGAGCGCCGGGATGGAGCTGGTTTTCGAGCTGATCGCCGCGGCCGCCAGCCTGGGAGGCATTTACGTGGCCTATCACTTTTTCCTCCGGCGGCCGGAGCGGGCGGAAGCGCTAGCTGAGTCCGCCGGCGGGCGCCTGCTGCACCGCTGGTGGTTTGCCGGATGGGGATTTGACTGGATTTACGGAAAAGCTATTGTCGCGCCCTACGCGCTGTTTGCGAGAGTGGCGGGCAGGGAAGCCTTCGATCTTGTTTCCACCGGCCTGGCCGGGCTGGCGGCCGCCATCAACCGGCTGCTTGCCCGGAGCCAGACCGGCCGCGTCCGCTGGTATGCCGGCGCCATTGCTGCGGGGGCAATTATCATTCTGGCGCTGGTGGCGACATCATGATCCTGGCGGGCATCATTATCTGGCTTGTCGGGGCGGGGCTTCTGGCCTGGCTCACCTCCAGCCGGGGCGATGGCTGGCCGCGGTGGATCACGCTGATTGCCCTGATCGTGCAGATTGCCTTTCTGGCCGGTCTCTGGATCGGCTACGCCGGCCGGTCAGATTTCACGGCGCCGGGAAGGTGGCTGGCGGAGCTTGATCTTCCCTGGATCCCGGCGCTGGGCATCCGGCTGCACATGGCGATGGACGGCATCAGCCTCCTGTTTGTCCTGCTGACCGATTTTCTGGGCGTCGTGGCCGTGGCCGCCTCCTGGCAGGGCATCCGGAACCGGCTGGGTTTTTTCCACTTCAACCTGATGTGGATCCTGGCCGCGATCGCCGGGGTCTTCCTCGCCCTTGACCTCTTTCTGTTTTATTTCTTCTGGGAGCTGATGCTGGTGCCTCTTTACTTCATCATCGGCATCTGGGGACACGAGAACCGGATCTACGCCACCCTGAAATTCTTCATCTTCACACAAGCAAGCAGCCTGCTGATGCTGGCGGCGATCCTGGGGCTATATTTTATCCATGGGCGGAGCACCGGCGTCTACACCTTTGATTATTCCGGGCTGCTGGGGACGCCGATGACATCAGTCACGGAGATGCTGCTCATGCTCGGCTTTTTTATCGCATTTGCCGTCAAGCTGCCGGTGATCGCGGTGCACACCTGGCTTCCGGACGCGCACACGGAGGCGCCAACCGCGGGCAGCGTCATTCTGGCGGGGCTGGTGCTAAAAGTGGGAGCTTACGGGATGATTCGCTTCCTGGTGCCGCTGTTCCCGCGGGCGACCGCCAGTTTTTCCATGATCGCGATGGGTCTGGGCGTCGCCGGGATCATCTACGCCGCCGTTCTGGCATTTTCCCAGACCGATCTCAAACGGATGATCGCCTACACCAGCATCAGCCATATGGGTTTTGTTCTGCTCGGTATCTTCGCCTGGAACCAGCTGGCGCTCGAAGGCGCCATTGTCATCATTCTGGCGCACGGCATCAGCACCGGGGCCCTGTTCGTTATCGTCGGGGACATCCAGGGCCGCGCGCACACCCGCGATCTTGATAAAATGGGTGGATTGTGGTCAATCATGCCGCGGATGGGCGGCGCCGGCATGCTGTTTGCCCTCGCTTCCCTGGGGCTGCCCGGACTGGGGAATTTTGTCGGCGAATTTCTCGTCCTCCTCGGCGCCTATCAGGTGAACGTGCCCCTGACGGTGCTGGCGTCGCTTGGGTTTATCGTCTCCACGGTTTACGCCCTCTGGCTGGTCCAGAAAACCTTCCTTGGCGAGAACAGCCGGGGCTGGAAGCTCCCGGATTACAACCTGCGGGAAAGCGGGATTATGGCGGCGATGATCGCCGCCATCGTTGCTCTGGGGATCTACCCGCAGCCGGTGCTGACCACGGCCAAAGCAGCGGTGGAGGCCCTCCGCGCTTACGCTCCCCGTTATCACGCGGTTCTCAAGGACGATGCCGGGAGTCGCGAGAGCGCCTCACCCGGTAAGGCGGGCGGTGGGGCGCAGACCGTGGCGGCTAAAGCAGGCAGCCGGGACCGGATCCCGGCAGAGAACAGGTCAACCGCGAGTGGCGGGAGTTAAGGCATGAGCGGCGCAGATTTTGTCGGCATCCTGCCTCTGGCGATCCTGGCCGCAGCCGCCGTGCTTGTCATACTGGTGCTCTCCGTTTACCGGAGCCATCTCCTCACCTGCATCCTGACGCTGCTGGGCCTGGTCGCCGCGGCCGCCTCGCTGCCGGTCGCGGCCTCAGTGGGCCCCCGCGGCGTCACCATCCTGCTAATCTCTGACGGCTACGCCCTTTTTTATACCGGCATTATCCTGGCGGCGACGTTCTCGGTCACGGTGCTGTCATATGTCTTTCTGCGGTCCCGGCCCGGCCGCAGGGAAGAGCTTTACCTGCTTCTGCTGCTGGCGGCGCTGGGGGCGGCGGTGCTCGTTTTCAGCAGCCATTTCGCGTCGCTGTTCCTCGGACTGGAGCTGCTAAGCAGCTCCCTGTTTGTGCTGATTGCCTATCCGCGCGGCATCCTCAATGTTGAGGCCGGCATCAAGTACCTAATTCTCGCCTCCGTATCAACAGCTTTCCTGCTGTTTGGCATGTCGCTTGTTTACGCTCAGCTGGGAACGATGGAATTTGCCCGGATCGCGACGGCGGGCCGAGGGGCCGGAGGCGCCATCCTGATTGCCGGGCTGGGCCTCCTGGCGGTTGGCCTGGCCTTCAAGCTGGCGCTGGTGCCTTTCCATATGTGGGCGCCGGACATCTATCAGGGGGCGCCGGCGCCGGTAACGGCGTTTGTGGCCAGCGTCTCCAAGGTTGGCGCCTTTGGAGTGCTGCTCAGATTTTTCCGCCTGGCGGGCGTCCAGGGGCACGGCCACCTGTTCCTCGTGTTTACGCTGATCGCGATCGCCTCCATGTTCGGCGGCAACCTGCTGGCGCTGCTCCAGGGAAACGTCCGGCGGCTGCTTGCCTATTCCTCGATCTCGCACCTTGGTTACCTGCTGGTGGCTTTCCTGGCCAGCGGCGCCCTCGCGGTCACCGCCGTCACTTTTTACCTGCTGGCTTACACCGCCACCATCGTGGCCGCCTTCGGCGTCGCGGTGCTGGTTGAGGGAAACGGAGCAGCGGGGGCGATCGCGGATTACCGGGGACTTTTCTGGCGCCGTCCCTGGATCGCCTTGGTGATGGCGGGAGCGCTGTTTTCCCTGGCGGGCATACCGCTCACGGCTGGATTTATCGGCAAATTTTACCTGATCGGCGCCGGCGCCGGATCGTCGCTGTGGCTGCTTGTCCTGGCCCTGGTTATCAGCAGCGGTATCGGCGTTTATTACTATCTGCGCCTGATCGTTATCATGTATCTCCGCCCTCAGCAGACCGCCCCGGAGGCGGCCTCTACCCACTGGTCCGGAAGCCTGATTCTGGGAGCGCTGTTCCTGGCGATTCTCTGGCTGGGGGTTTATCCGGCGCCCTGGATTGACATGATACAAAGAAACGCATTACTTAAATAGGAAGGACCGAAGATGGCCAAGAATGACGATGAAAATGGAAAAATCCGGTTGGGGGCGGGTCCCGGGCCGGCGCACGCGCTGGCGTCCTACCAGCGCCCGAAAGAGCCGGTCGCCCTGGTGATTTTCGGCGGCGCCGGCGACCTTACCTGGCGCAAGGTAATGCCTGCTCTCTACGATCTTTACAAGCACGCCTGCCTGCCGGAAACTTTTGCCATTACGATCATGGATGTTGCCGGGTTGCATGAGAAGGAACTGCTCAACCACTTTCACGAAGGCGTCAAGCAATTCTCACAGCACGAGGCAACCGCAAAAGACTGGCGCGAGTTTAGCGGCCACATCAGCTATTTCAAAGCTGATTTCACCGACAGCTCTGTTTACAGGCAGCTCTCGGACCGGCTGGCCGCGCTGGAGAAAAAATGGGGCTCGAACCTCGTCAGTATTTTTTACCTGGCCACGCCGCCCCGCTTTTTTGGCACCATCGCCGATATGCTGGGAGACGCCGGCCTGGCGCGCAAGCGCCGTCAGGCGCGGATCCTTCTGGAGAAGCCGATCGGGCATGATCTCAAATCAATGCGGAAGATCAATCGTGCCGTTAGCGCCAGGTTTCACGAATCGCAGATTTTCCGGATCGATCATTACCTGGGCAAGGAAACCGTGCGCAACATTCTCGCCTTCCGCTTCGCCAACTTGTTATTCGAGCCGATCTGGGACCGCCGCTATGTGGATTATGTCACTATTACCGTCGCCGAGCAGGTGGGGGTGGAGAACCGGGGGGGTTACTACGAAGGCGCCGGCGCTTTGCGTGACATGGTGCAGAATCATCTGTTGCAGCTGCTGTGCCTGATTGCGATGGAGCCGCCGGTTTCGTTCGAAGCCGACGAGGTGCGCAATAAGAAGGTCGATGTGCTGCATGCCATCCGGGAGATTCCCGGCGACGCGGTCACCAGTTTCGCCGTTCGGGGACAGTACGGCCCGGGAGCCATCGGGGGAAAGAAGGTGCCCGGATACCGTCAGGAGCCGGGCGTGGCGGCAACCTCCTCTACTGAGACCTATGCGGCGCTGAAACTGTTTGTTGACAACTGGCGCTGGCAGGATGTGCCCTTCTACCTGCGAACCGGCAAGCGCATGGCGGAGCATTCTTCAGAAATTGTGATTCATTTCCGGCCGGTGCCGCATCAATCCTTTCCCCTGGAAGCGATCGTGAGCTGGATGCCGGTATCGCTGTCTCTCTGCATTCAGCCTCGGGAAGGAATCGTGCTCAAGTTTCAGGCCAAGAAACCGGGGGCCGAGGTTATCCTGGAGCCGGTGGAGATGAATTTCAGTTACCGGCAAGCTTTCGGCAAGATCCTGCCGGAAGCCTACAACACGCTCCTGTGGGACCTGATGATTGGTGACGCTACCATTTTCATGCGTTCAGATCAAGTGGAAGCGGCCTGGTCCGTCCTGGCGCCGGTGCTGGATTACTGGCAGTCAGAGCCTCCGGATGATTTTCCCAACTATGCCGCCGGCAGCTGGGGCCCGAAGGACGCCGCCTCGCTGCTGGCCCGCCAGGGCTGCGCCTGGCCGTTTCCATCTTCGCTGCCGCCGGCCCATCCGGCGATGATGGTGTAAAAACCGGATGATGTCTGGATGGATTCTGGATGCTGAATAAACAAAAACATGGATTAAATCAAATTCTTAAGAGCGAATGGACATTCGCTCGGGGAAACCAAGGTATCATTCCGAACGCGGCGCGGAATCTGCTATTAACGGACATGCGATTTTCGTCCAGGCGCCGCGCTCCCCAGAGGCTGTCCTGAGCAGAGCGACGGGATGACAGATTCCTGAGCGAACCGGATGATCATGTTTTGTCTTATCCAAAGTCCTGTATTCAAAGTCCATAATCCGTTCCTGGTTTTATTGGAGGCAACCCGGGTATAAAAACGCAGAAATAGTCCGGAAATTGCTGATGCCGCGACTGGACCCTGTTTCTTCTTCGGCTCGGCCATCATGTCAAAATCAAGGAGGCAGCCAGGGAATGAACGCTCTCGAGCTGAGCCGGATCCAGTTTGCCACAACTACATTGTTCCACTTTATCTTTGTGCCCCTGATCCTGGGGCTTTCCGTGCTGGTGGCGATCATGGAGACCAAGTATGTCCGCACCGGCGACCGGATCTACCTGCGGATGACGAGGTTCTGGGGGGAGCTGTTCCTGATTAATTTCGCCCTCGGGGTTGTCACCGGGCTGTTTCTTGAGTTTCAGTTCGGCACCAACTGGGCCAATTTTTCCCGGTTTGCCGGCGATATTTTCGGAACGCCGCTGGCGATCGAGTCACTGGCAACTTTTTTCCTCGAATCAAGCTTCATCGGTGTCTGGGTCCTGGGCTGGAACAAGGTTTCGCAGCGGGTGCACCTTTTCTCAGCCTGGATGCTTGTCCTGGGAGCCAACCTGTCGGCGCTGTGGATTCTGCTCGCCAACAGCTGGATGCAGCATCCGGTTGGTGAAGTCATCAAAGCCGGCAAGGTCCGCATGGTTGACTTCGTTGCTTTTTTTACTAACCTTTACGGCTGGCTGAAATTCTTTCACACTATGTTTGCCGGATTCACGGTGGCGGCTTTCTTCGTTACCGGCATCTCCGCCTACCATCTGCTAAAGCACCGCGAGCGCGAGTTCTTCCTCCGGTCATTCAAGATGGCGGCTGTGTTTGGACTGATTAGTTCTTTTATGGTATTTCTTGTCGGCGACGAGCACGCCTACGACGTCGCTCAGACGCAGCCTTCCAAGATCGCCGCCATGGAATCTGTCTGGGATACCCGGCAGCCGGCAGATTATTATCTTCTGACGATCCCTTACCCCGGCCACAACCGCAACCTGGTACAGACGCTGGCGATCCCCCGGGGCTTAAGCATCCTTGCCACCCACAGCCTCAGTGGCAAGGTGACCGGTCTGAACTCGATACCGGCCGACCAGCGGCCTCCGGTGACGCCGGTTTATCTTAGCTTCCGGCTGATGGTGGCCCTGGGGACCCTGTTCATACTGCTGGGACTTATGGCCGTCTACCTGATGCGAAAACCGGATCTGCACCGGCGCCGATGGTTCCTGTGGACCATGCTGGCGGCGTTGCCGCTGCCTTACGTCGCCTGCGAGCTGGGGTGGACGGTGTCCGAGCTGGGGCGCCAGCCCTGGATCGTCTATGGACTGTACCGCACCGCCGCCGGGGTCTCCAAAAACGTCTCCACGGCGGAGGCTCTGGTATCGCTCCTCGGGCTCGGCCTTGTCTATCTGGGCGTCACCATCACTGATATATATCTTTTAACAAAATTTGCCAAAAAAGGTCCGCCCCGGGAACTGGCTCAAATTATCGATCTTGACGAATTCCGGAGTACGTGATGGCGCTGGCCACCGTTCTATTCGCCATGTGGGGTTTTCTCTGGGCCGGCTACTTCGCGCTGGACGGTTTTGACTTCGGCGTCGGCATGCTTTTTTTGCTTTTGGGAAAGAGCGAGGCAAAAAGGAAGGTGCTTATCAACAGCATCGGGCCCGTCTGGAATGGCAATGAGGTTTGGCTGATCGCCGCCGGCTCCGTTACCTTCGCCGCTTTTCCGGCGGCATACGCCGGCATCTTCAGCAGCTTCTATCTGCTGGTGGCCCTCCTGATTGCCACGATCATTTTCCGGGGTCTGGCATTTGATTTTCGCAGCAAGGGGGAACGGCGCTGGACCAGGACCTGGGATGCCGCCTTCGCGGTGGGGAGCATCATTCCGGCGTTTTTGTTCGGGGTTATCTTCGGAAATATCTTCCGCGGGCTGGACATGGGACCAGGCGGATTCAGCGGGTCGTTCCTGTCGCTGCTTAACCCTTACGCGTTGCTCTCAGGCGTTTTGTTCCTGGCGCTGTTTGCCTATCACGGTTCGGCGTGGCTGTCTCTGAAAACCGGTGGCGATCTGAACCGCCGGGCGGCGGACGCTGCCGATGTCAGCCTGACCTTCCTGGTCCTTTCCGGTGCTATTTTTATCGTCTACACTGTCTTTGGCACTCATATGTTTGATAATTATGTCAACCATCCCGGCTGGTGGACCGTGCCGGTCCTCTTGATCGCCAGCCTGGCGGCCAGCAGGTATTTTCTCATGAAACGATATTCAGCGGCAGCCTTCCTCGCTTCCGGCTTTGCCGTTGTCATGACTGTCTTTTTCGCGGTAGTGGGTCTTTACCCCAATCTGCTGCCTTCCAACCGGAGCAGCACTTTTAGCATCACCATCTCCAGCGCGGCCGCCAGCGGCTACGCGCTCTGGCTGATGCTGGGCGTGCTGGTCATATTCATGCCGCTTGTCATCGGATATCAACTTTGGGTTTATGGCGTCTTTAAGAGCCCCCTCCTGGAAGAAGTGGTGATGAAGGATGAGGATGCATATTAAACCAGATGCTGGATGACAGATAGACCAGCGTTTGACGTTTTGCGTTTAACGTATTATGGAAGCCTCTTTTTTTTCCACGTTAAACGTTAAGCAGATGACAAGAAGCGGATTCTGGATGTCTGGAATTGACTCTTCAGGCCGGCAGATGGAAGGGCACGGAGGTGACAACCACCTGGGGCAGGGGACGGAGCACCCGCCGCAGCCTCGGCGCGTTCTGGTTGTGCAGCGCCCGCTGCCACCAGTGCCTGACTACTACCTCCGGCAGCATCACCGTCAGTGTCAGGTCCGGCCGGTCGCGGTGGAGCGACCAGACATAATGATAGATCGGCGCCACGATGGCGCGGTGCGGCGAGACAATCACCTGCAGCGGCAGGTGATTTCCCCACGTCTCCCAGTAATAGCGAAAACGCTCGGCCTCAGTATCGGTGGGGCTGACGTGGAGGGCGAGTACCGGCTGCCGGGATGAAGCCGCATATGCCAGCGTCCGCATGGCGGAAAGGTCCAGCGTGGCAATTAGCACGATCGTCAGGTTGTGAATCTCGCCCGGCGTTTCCTCAGCCTCGGCTACCGACGCCGGCCCTGTTTCCATCCCCCGGGGGGAAGCCTGTTTTTTCTGTTCCGGAGCCGGTTTGACAGCACGGCGCCCCGAAGCGGCAGAAGGAGGCCGTTCCGGCATTTCAAAGACCCCGTGTGGCCGCAGCGATAGCGCTTGACCGGCCTGGTCGTAAAAGCGGCGGATCCTCAAGGCGGTAAAGATGAACAGCACGACGACGAGCACGGCGGCCCAGGCGCCGGCGGTAAACTTGGTGACGGCGGCGGTGATAAAAACGGCCGCGGAGAGAAGGGCGCCGGTGGCGTTAAAGGCGAGGCTCCGGCGCCACCGGGGCTGGTCACGGTGGCGCCACCAGTGGACTATCATCCCCGTCTGTGACAGGGTAAACGCGAGAAAGACGCCAACGGCGAACAGGGGAATCAGGGATTCGGTCCGCCCGCCAAATCCGGCAAAGATAACCGCGGCGGCCACGGAAAGAGCGATAATGCCGTTGCTGAATGCGAGGCGGTCACCGATTAAAAGGAACAACCGCGGTGCCTGCCGGTCCCGGGCCATCAGGTACAGCAAGCGCGGAAAGTCGTTATAGGCGGTGTTGGCGGCCAGCAGCAGGATCCCGGCCGTCGTGGCCTGGGTGACGGCGTACATCCATCCGGCGCCGAAGTCGCGATGAGCCAGCTGCGACAGGACGGTCTCGCCCGCTTTGTACGTCACCCCATCCAGTTTCACCAGCATAATCGTGCCGGCGAACAGGACTACCAGCGTGCCGATCATCAACGTGAGCGTGGTGCGCGCGTTTCGCCATTCAACCGGGCGGAATACGGGCACCGCGTTGGAGATGGCTTCGATGCCGGTCATCGCCGTCGATCCGGAAGCAAACGCCCGCAGGATCAAAAGAATACCAACACCTTCGGTCGCCGTTAGCTGTGGCGCCGGCAGCGGATGCCAGCCCCTTCCGGCGGCATGAGCGCCACCGGTCACGATCAGCGCTCCAATGACCAGGATGAAGACATAAGTCGGCAGGGCGAACAGGGCTCCTGCCTGGCGGACGCCGCGGAGGTTGCCGGCCAGCAACAGGGCAATAACACCCAGGCCGATGGCCACCCTGTCCGGCGCCAGCGAGGGAATGGCTGAGGTAATCGCCGCCGTCCCCGAGGCCACCGAGACGGCGACTGTCAGGATGTAATCGGTCGCCAGGCCGGCGCCCGCCGTCAAGCCGGCTATCCGTCCGAGGTTGTCGCCGGCGACCAGGTATGAGCCACCTCCCCCGGGATAAGCGCGGATTGTCTGCCGGTACGAAACTCCGACCGCGAGCATCAGGAGACCGATCACTGCGGCGATTGGCAGCGTGTAGTTTAACCCGGTGCCGCCGGCCAGCACCAGAATCGCCAGCATTGCTTCCGGCCCGTACGCGATTGACGAGATGGCGTCGGCGGAAAGCACCGGCATCGCCACCAGCTTGCGCATCCGCTCCACGGCGATTGCCGTCGCCGCCAGGGGCGGCCCCAGCAGAATCTGCCGCGTAGCTTGCCCGGCCCTGCCCCAAGGCGAAGGCAGTGCCTCGGTCTCGGTGGTTGCCTTGACCTCCGGCGGCTGGCCCTCGCCAGCGGTGATGCGCGCAAACCTTCCGAATCTGGTCGGGGTTGCCGCAATGGAAGGATAGCTGGCTGTTTCGAGGTCAACCGGAAGCACGGGCGCCCGGACGCCGCCCGTAGTTTTCTCCCATTCGCGGCCAGCCAGCGCCA
>JACWAM010000083.1 GCA_014874265.1 Thermoleophilia bacterium
GATATAAACTGGTTTCTGCTTCAGGCGATGGTTTGAATAAGTCAAATCTGGTCGGGACGGCCGGATTTGAACCGGCGACCCCTTGACCCCCAGTCAAGTGCGCTACCAGACTGCGCCACGTCCCGAAAAACCAGATGGTGGATGGTGAACACTGGGTAGTGGATAAACCAAATTCCATCAGTTGAAAACTATTCTATCATGAACGGTTTTGCGCATCTTTCGTGAATCTACTATCTTAGTAAATCTACTATCAGCTTTTTCCGCTGCTGCCAAAGCCGCCGCCGCCGCGGTCTGAATCAGGCAACCTCTCCACTTCCTCGAATTCAGCGTGCTCAACGGGCATGATCACCAGCTGAGCAATCCTGTCTCCCGCATTAATGTCAAAATCATCCGTGCCCGCGTTCTGGATAACGATCTTTATCTCCCCCCGGTAATTGCTGTCGATCAAGCCCGGTGAATTTGTCAAGGTGATGCCATGACGCGCGGCCAGCCCCGAGCGAGGCTGCACAAAGCCGCCAAAGCCTTTGGGAATGGCAAGGGCGATGCCGGTCGGCACCAGCGCCCTCTCCCCCGGCTTCAGTGAAACGGCTACAATGCTCGTGAGATCAACGCCGGCGTCGCCGTCGCCGTAGGCATGGGCAGGGATGGTAGCGCGAGGGTGCAGCTTCCTGATCGGGATTTTCATGGCGCCAGTTTATCAAAGCCGCCGCGGCGCTGCTGAATGACTAACGGTTGTTTTTCCTTCGCTGGAACGCGCCGGAAAAAATTCTGGCCGTCAACGTCGCAGCCAGATTAAGGAAAGTGACCCGAAACCGTTGCCGAGCCGATGATAAATTGACGATAAGCCGATTCGAAGCTACTGCGAGTCATCGCTGTTCCCGGCACAATCTTCGGCATGCCTTCCCTGAGCGCAAAAATGGTTATCCGGTAGATATGCCGTTTTGGCGGGCACGGCCCTGCATAGCCATCGGAGCTCAGGTAATTGCGGCCTTCGGTGACGCCGCTGATAGCTTTCAGATCCTGCCCGGCGTCAAGCTGATTGACATCAGCGGGTATATTGAACACCGCCCAGTGACGGCAGGCTCTATCGCCCTTGCCGCAGGGAGCATCCTCATCATCCATAACCACAGTAAAGGAAGACGCGCCTGCCGGAGCGCCGGACCAGGAAAGCCGCGGTGGCTGGTTGCCGCCACCTTGCTTCTTGCATGCGTGCGCCAGCGGAATGGCGCCGCCGTCAGTAAAAGATGTGCTTAGGGAAAAAGCAGGCGATAACATGCGCGTGGCTTTATTCGCCGTGGTATTTGATGTGACCGCGCTTGAAGTTGATTGACAACCTCCAGGAAACAGGCAAACCGTACCCGTGAGCATCAGCAAAAAAACCAGTCTGATAACTGTTTTGACAGACACGGTCCTGATATCCGTTAGGCCTGTAAACTAAACGGCGGATACCTGTCGGTCGTCAGCAAAAAAGCGTAAGCATCAACACGCAAAGCCCACCGCATCACGCCAACAACAAAGCCGAAAAAGCTCGGCGGGTAGCGGCCGGTGAAAAGAATGGCAAACCATGACAGAAAAGTGACGATGGCGACGCCAATGCCCAGGATGTAAAGGACAACATAATGCGGGATGGCCAGAAACCACTTCACCAGAGGCAGACCACGGCTGAGCTGGCTTCCGTCCGGCGGCGTCAGGTCAAGATGCACCCCCTGGTCCTCATCCAGTGACGGATATACGTGAGCCAGGAGCAAAATATAAGCATAAATTCTAAAGCCGAAACGTGTCAGATTAAGGTTCCAGTCAAACCACCAGCGGGGATACTTCTTACGGAAGAGCATGGACAGCACAATCGGCAGCGTCAACGATTTTGCCACCGAATAGACAATAATGAGAATCGGAAGAATTACTATCAAACGAAAAAACGTGGTCAGGCGGTTTCCTTTTTCCGGATAATCAATCGAGAGGCTGGCGGGATAGGGCACGGTTCCTGCTTCCATGTCGTCACGCTCCTTTGATCGGGATCGTGCTGATTCCGGCTCTCACTTTATTGTGAGGCGCGCTTTCGCTTTCAATAAATCGACCCTGTTGCCTGTCGCGCAGGCTTATGCCCGTTTGCGGAACCGGGTAAACCGGCCAGCCTGCTCGCACGGCATCCGCGCGCGGACGGCTATCCCCTCAGGCCGGCTGTCAAGTTCGATGGAGGCGGCTACTTTGTAAATCTCATTAATTGAACCGGCGTCCACATATGGAAAGAAAAGTTCCACGTCTTCCAGCCGGGAAGCGAAAAAATCACGGACGCGCCGTCTGAGCTCGTCCAGGCCGCCGCCGGCAAGAGCCGAAATCAGCACTGCGTCCGGCCAACGACGGCGTAAAAACCCTTCCTGGCCGGCATCAAGAAGATCGGATTTGTTGAGAACAAGTAACCGCGGGATTTTCCCGGCGCCGATATCATCGAGCACCGTGTCAACAACATTAATCTCATCCTCTAGCTCAGCCTCAGGAAGATCTGCCGCAGCTGTGTCAAGGATCAAGCTGGCCACGAGGGTTTCCTCAAGGGTGGAATGAAAAGCCTCGACCAATTGATGCGGCAGCTTGCGGATAAACCCGACGGTGTCAGTGACCAGATAGGTTTGCCTCTCGAATTCGTAGGCTCTGGTCGCCGGATCAAGAGTTTCAAAAAGACGGTTCCTGACCGCAACGCTGCTACCGGCAAGGGCATTAAGCAGTGTTGACTTGCCGGTGTTTGTGTACCCCGCGAGCGCGATCAGCGGTAGCATTGAAGCCTGGCGCGACCGCCGCATTACCTCGCGGGAAGAGGAAAGGTCTTTCAAGCGTCGCTTGAGCGTTCCGATGCGTTCCCGGGCAACTCTCTGGTCAACCTCCAGCTTCGTCTCTCCGGGGCCTCTTGTGCCGATTCCGCCACCCAGCCGCGACAGCTGCGTGCCTTTGCCGCGCATGCGGGTGAGATTGAACTGAAGTTGAGCCAGCTCCACCTGTAGCTTGCCCTCTGCCGTATGGGCGTGCTGGGCAAAGATGTCAAGGATGAGGGCGGTCCGGTCGATGACGCGGACTGCGAGGCGGTCCTCCAGATTTCGCTGCTGGGTCGGCGTTAGCTCGTCTTCCACCACCAATAGGTCGGGCTGAACCAGCTGAAGCTCGGCCTTAAGCTCATCAAGCTTGCCTTTGCCCAGATACGTGGCCGCGACCGGATGGTCCCGCCTCTGAATCATTTCCCCCACGCCTTCGGCTCCGGCCGTGATCAGCAGCTCTTTCAGTTCGGCGAGGGGATCTTCTCCATCTGCCGGAGCGGGTCCCGGCAGGACGGCTACAAGGTAGGCAAGTTCCAAGTTTAAAGTTCCAAGCTCAAAGTTGCAATCATTGAAGATGATACTTCACTATAATTCAATACCCGATTCGTGATATTAATCTCATCAATTCATCGCAGATAGAAACCAGTTACAAATCGCGAAACTTGAACTTGGAACAGTGAGCTAAAGATTTTCCTTAATTCTGTCCAGCGCTTCCAGAATGCGCTCATCAGGAGCCGTCAGGGAAATGCGGACGAATCCTTCGCCGCTGGGGCCGTAACCGGAGCCGGGAGGCACGACCACGGCGCACTTGTCGAGCACCATGTCGGCAAAGGAAGCAGAGGTGTAACCGTCCGGTACCGGCACCCAGATGTAGATGGTGCCCTGCGGGGGGATTACGTCGATCCCGATCTCTTTCAGAGCGCCGGCAACCAGGTCGCGCCGTCGCTGGTAGATGGCGCACATGTCACGGACGCACTGCTGCGAGGAATTCATCGCAAACGCCGCCGTTCTTTGCAGTGCCTGGAACATGCCGGAATCCATATTCGTCTTCAGTCTCCAGAGAGATTCAATCACCTCGGCGTTGCCAACGGCGGCGCCGATCCGCCAGCCAGTCATGTTATATGTTTTTGACAGCGAGTAAAACTCGATGCCAGCCTCCTTGGCGCCAGGAGTCTCCAGAAAACTGGGGGCAACATAGCCGTCGAAGGTGATCTCCGAATAAGCGTTGTCGTGGATGATGCAGATGTCGTTTCGCCGGCCAAATTCAACCAGATGCTCAAAGAAATCGTTTTTTATGACGGCGCCGGTAGGGTTATTGGGATAGTTGACAAATAATAATTTCGAGTGCTTGATTATATCCTCAGGGATGTCATGAAGGTCCGGCTGAAAATCCAGCTCCGCCCGGAGCGGCATCGGCATTGCCTCGCCCCCTGCCAGGATGGGACCGCTGGCGTAAACCGGGTATCCAGGGTCCGCGCCCAGGCAGACATCGCCCTTGTCGAGAAAATTAAAGCAGATGTGGGCGATGCCCTCTTTCGCACCCAGCAAGGGAAAGACCTCGGTCTCCGGATCGAGCTCTACCCTGAAACGGTTTTTGTAAAAATCTGCCACCGCCTGACGGAATTCGCCGAGGCCCTTATTGTTGGGATACCGGTGGTTGACAGGATCAGCAACCTGCCGTTGCATCTCCTCGACGATGTGAGGTGGCGTCGGTGTGTCTGGATCGCCAATCCCCAGGCTGATAACGTCTACACCCTCTTTCTTTTTCGCGGCGACCTTGCGCTCTATCTCTGCAAACAGGTAAGGCGGCAGCCCATCCATCCGGTGGGAAAATCTCATCTTCCTACAACTCCTTTATCCTGTTGATAAACTCCTCAGACATAACGCCAGTAAATACTTCTTCTGCGGGGCCGGTCATATAAATCTCCATCTCGTCTTCTACTTCAATCTGCAGGTCGCCGCCGGCCAGATGCACGGTTACGGGGCTTGCCATCCCCCTGAGCCGCCGGGCCGTCACCGCCACGGCGCAGGCGCCGGAGCCGCAGGCGCTGGTCTCCCCTACGCCCCGCTCCCAGACGCGCATCGAAACCTCCGCCGGCCCGGTGACTTTCATGAACTCCACATTGACGCGATTGGGAAACAAGTCGTGGCGCTCCAACACCGGGCCCAGACGTTCAAGTTCAATCGACTCAAGATCATCGGCCTCGATGACGCAGTGAGGATTGCCAACATCGACAAAAGTAAATTCAAACTCCTCGCCGGCGGCTTCAAGATGGACTCCCACAGCTTCGTTCCTGCCGGCGGCGCCTTCGTAACCAACGATGTTTTTCCCGCCCAGACAGGCCCGGCCCATCGACACCCGCACCTGGCCGTCGGATAAAACCGCGGGCTTGACGATGCCGGCGTCGGTATTCACGGTCATGGCCGCGTTTTTCGAAAATCCCTTCCGGTACAAATATTTTCCGAACATGCGAAGGCCGTTGCCACTCACCTCTCCGCGGCTGCCATCCGGGTTGTGGATCTGGAGATAGAAGCCCTCCTCCTCATTGCCGCTCCAGAATAGAATGCCGTCGGAGCCGATGCCGTAATGGCGATCGCAGACTGCCACGACCCGGGCCGAAGTAAGCTCAAAAGGAAGGCCGGCCGCCGCCAGGATGATGTAGTCGTTACCCAGCCCGTGCCATTTGGAAAATTCAACTTGAGCTTTAGCCATGATTATAATCCTTATAAATCGGTGCGGATTTTAACCTCCGCGCTGGCAAAACCAGCGGCGCGAATCTGCCGGCCAATCAGCTTTTCCGGCTCACCCTGCGGCTGCCCGGCCAGATCGATTCTAACAACATCAGGCATCTTTCGCATCCAGGTAAGCTGGCGCTTGGCATAGCGCCGGCTCTTTTGTTTGATTGCAGCGGCAGCCTCCGGCAGCGTGGCCTTTCCCGATAAATAACCCGCGATCTCGTCAAAGCCGATCGCCTGCCTGGCGGTGCGCGAGACGCTTCCGGACAGGGCCACCCGCACTTCGTCAATCGCCCCGGCGGCCAGCATCCGTTCCACCCGCTGGTCAATGCGCCGGTACAGCTCTTCGCGAGGAAGCATCAAGCCGAACGTGAGCGTGCGAAACCGGGAGCCGGCCGACCATAGTCGGTCACGTTCGCAAGAGACAGGACGGCCGCCGGTGGCGGCTTCCAGGGCGCGCACAAGCCGTCTGGGATTGGCGGCGTCGATGTTCGCGGCGGCGGCGGGGTCAAGTAGTTTTAACTGTTCCAGGGCCGCCTCTTTGCCTTTCCGCGCGATCAGGTCATCCCAGCCGCGGCGGACCCCCGGGCCTCCCTGCGCCCCAAAGGAAAAATCTCCCAGTAGGGCCCGAACATACAGGCCGGTGCCGCCGACAATTACAGGCAGCCGGCCCCGCCGGCCAATTGAGGCAATTGCCTGAGCGGCATCGTGAACAAAACGGGCGGCGCTGCATTCATCCCCCAGCTCAAGCCTGCCAACCAGATGGTGGGGCGCGAGGGCAAGCAACTCCGCCGGCGGCTGATCGGTGAGAATCGGCAGGCCCCGGTAGACCTGCATCGAGTCGGCAGAGACTATCTCGCCGCCCACAGCGGCAGCAACGCCGGCGGCTACACGGCTTTTCCCAACGGCCGTAGGGCCAAAAATGGCTACTACAGGTGCTGCGGGAGCTACGTTAGGGTGATGAGAAAGCGGCAATGCTGGCCACCCTTCGAGATCCCGGACTGGCTGGTTAGCCCAATCTTCCCCAGATGCGACTCGCAAATGCCCTGAACCAGGCTATGATGCAGGCCGCATACCAGGTCCATCCC
>JACWAM010000084.1 GCA_014874265.1 Thermoleophilia bacterium
AAGAGGCCGAGCAACTGGCGGCTCAATTGAGAATTGCCCGCCGCCGGGACGGGATTAAGGGAAGCGTGGAGGCGGTGACGGTGCTTCGGCAGTGCGAAAACGAGTACCTTGATTCCATCAGGGAAGAGGTGCAGCTGGCCGACGTCGTGCTGTCTACCGCTTGCAGTATCGGGCCGCAAGGAATTGCCTTCCGTTATCCGGAGAAACGCGTCGCGCCGGCGATGAATACGAACATGCTGGGATACGTGAAAGAGCATCATGTCTGGACGGAATACTGCGTGGCATGCGGAGCCTGCGTCATCGGCGTCACGGGCGGCGTCTGCCCGGTAGCCCGGTGCGCCAAGAAGCTGATGAACGGTCCCTGTGGCGGATCGCAAAACGGCCGCTGCGAGATCTCGCCGGATGTTCCCTGCGCCTGGCAGGAGATCTATGATCGGCTGGCGGCGCTGGGCGACCTCGATACCTTGAAGCAAATCATCGGACCGAAGAAGTGGAACCTGGCCAACTCAGGCGGCCCGCGCACGATGAAGAAGGAAGGGTTTAAACCATGAATGCCGGCTCGAGCCTGAAACAGGTCCTGGAGGCAGGCGTCTTTGCCGTCACGAGCGAGCTGGGTCCGCCCAAGAGTGCCGATCCGCAGGTCATTATTGACAAGGCGGGCATTCTCAAGGGCCACGTGAATGCGGTCAACATCACTGACAACCAGACGGCCATCGTCCGCATGTCCAGCGCGGCGGCGGCAAAGATCTGTCTCGAGCAGGGGTTGGAGCCGGTGATGCAGATGACCTGCCGCGACCGCAACCGGCTGGCGATGCAGGCGGACATCCTCGGCGCATCAGCGCTGGGAATAAAAAATCTGCTGTGCCTGACGGGCGATCACCAGAGTTTCGGCAACCATGCGGAGGCGGTGGGCGTTTTTGATCTCGATTCGGTAACTCTGATAAAAATGGCCAAGGACATGCGCGATGGCCTTTTCCAGAACGGGGAAGAAATCGCGGGGGTAGCGCCGGACCTGTTTATTGGCGCCGCAGCCAATCCGTATGCCGACCCTTTTCCTTTCCGCGCCCTAAGACTGGCGAAGAAGGTGGAGGCGGGAATCGACTTCGTTCAGACACAGATAGTTTTTAACGTTGATAAATTTGAAGAGTTTATGAACCAGTGCCGGGAGCTTGGGGTTACCGAGCGCTGCAAGATTCTCGCGGGGGTGGCCCCGCTCAAAAGCGCCGGCATGGCCAGGTACATGAAGAAACGGGTGGCGGGGATGGACGTGCCCGGCGAGGTCGTCGAACGTATGTCTGCCGCTGAAGACGCACAGGACGAGGGTATCCAGGTTTGCGTCGACGTCATCAACCGGGTGCGGGAGATTGAAGGAGTGGCCGGCGTGCACATCATGGCGGTCGAGTGGGAGAACGCCGTGCCTGAAATCGTTAGGCGGGCCGGACTAGATAAATAGTTTCTGGTTTCGAGTTACTGGTTTTGAGTTCTGTTTTTTTACGGTTTAACTGGAAACTGGAAACTGGAAACAGAAACTGAAACTGGAGGTTTTATGAGGGCAATCGCAGAGAATATCAACGTGATGAGCAAGTCGATCGGGGCGGCGATGAAGGAGCGCAACCCGGAGCCCGTCCAGAAGCTGGCGCAGGACTGCGCCGCCGCTGGCGCGGATCTGCTTGACATCAATCTGGGACCGGCGCGCAAGGGCGGCCCGGAGCTGATGGAATGGATGGTAAACACAATCCAGGAAGTCACTAATTTGCAGCTGTGTCTTGACACCAGCAATCACGAAGCCATGGAAGCGGGCATCAAGGTCTGCAGCCGGCCGCCGCTGCTAAATTCCTTTAGCGCCCAGCCGGACAAGATGGAGAATATCCTGCCGCTGGCGGCCAAGTACGATTGCGAGATTATCGGTCTGACCATGTCAACGCATATCCCCAAGGATGCCAATGAGCGGCTCGGGATCGCCTATGAACTGGTGATGGCCGCCAACGAGATGGGCATCCCCAATTCGCGCATCTGGATTGACCCCATCGTGATGCCGATTGGCGTGGCTCAGGACCACGCCGTGCCGGTAATGGACGTCGTCCGGGGCCTGGCGGAGCTGTTCGAGGAGCCGGTGCAGACGACCTGCGGGCTTTCCAACGTTTCCAACGGCGCTCCCGACGAGCTGCGCAGCTCAATCGAGCGCGTCTACCTGCCAATGCTGGCCGCCTGCGGTATGACTTCCGCCATTCTTAACGCCAAGGACCCGGAAATGATGCGGGCAGTCCGGCTAATCAACGATTTGAATGACGAGGCTTTGTACTCGATCTCCGATGCTGAGTTAAAATAACGATAGGTTCAAACCTGGAACCATTATATTTATCGAAGTAAACAGCCATCAATTAATAGGAATCGTCAAATTAGGAAAACTATCAACACACACGGGTTTTAAGGAGGCAAATGTACAAGATCCTGGAAAAAGTTGATTACTCCGATGACGTTTACATGCAAGTCATCGAGGCGCCGGCGGTGGCCAGGGTGGCACAGGCCGGTCAATTTATCGTGCTGCGGATCAATGAGGAGGGGGAAAGGATTCCCCTAACCATTGCGGACTTTGACCGCGACCAAGGCACGGTCACGATCGTGGTGCAGGCCATTGGCAAATCCACCCGGCAACTGCAGGAGTTGGGCGCCGGCGACAATCTCGCAAACTTCATCGGCCCGCTGGGAATCCCCAGCGATATCGAGAATTACGGCACCGTCGTGATGGCCGGTGGCGGCGTTGGCGTGGCGCCGGTTTATCCCATCGCCAGGGAGTTGAAAAGGGCCGGCAACAAAGTCATCTCGATCGTGGCGGCGCGCACCAAGAATCTTCTATTGTGGGAAGACAGGATGGCAGATGTGAGCGACGAAGTGATCGTCACCACCGATGACGGCAGCTACGGCCGCAAATGCCTGGTGACCGAGCCGCTCAAGGAGCTGTGCGATGCTGGCGGCGTCGATCTCGTCTATGCCATCGGCCCGGGGATCATGATGAAGTTCTGCTGCAAGACAACTGAGCCATTCGGCGTTAAGACCCTTGTCAGCCTTAACTCGATCATGGTGGACGGCACCGGCATGTGCGGTGCCTGCCGTGTCAGCGTTGGCGGCGAGACGAGGTTTGTCTGTGTCGACGGACCGGAATTCGACGGCCACCAGGTTGACTTCGACGAGCTGATGGCCCGGCAGCGGCAGTACCTGGAGCAGGAAAAGATTTCTTATGACTTCTATCTGGAATGCCGGGGTGATGCGCAGTGTCTGGCATAGACAAAAACAGCGGTAAGAAAAGAGTTAAAAAGACCGAGATCCCGCGAACGGCGATCCCGGAGCAGGAGCCCCGGGTACGGGCGACCAATTTCGAAGAGGTGTCGCTGGGCTACACCCGCGAGCAGGCGCTCGTTGAAGCCAGCCGCTGCCTTCAGTGCAAGAAGCCGAAATGCGTCGCCGGCTGTCCGGTGAATATCGATATCCCCGAGTTTATCAAGGCGCTGGAGGAGGATGACCCTGCTGCCGCGATCGCCATCCTTAAGCGGAAGACCAGCTTCCCTGCCGTCTGCGGCCGGGTCTGCCCGCAAGAAGATCAGTGCGAGAAGGTCTGCCTGCTGGGCAAGAAGCACGAGCCGGTGGCGATCGGCCGGCTGGAGCGCTACGCCGCAGATTGGGAAGCGTCCGAGGGGGAGGCCGCCATTCCCGAGATCGCTCCCGCCAAGGGCAAAAAGGTGGGCGTTGTCGGCTCCGGTCCGGCGGGCCTGACCTGCGCCGGCGACCTGGCAAAGATGGGCTACGACGTCACCATATATGAGGCGCTGCACAAACCCGGCGGCGTCCTGGTTTATGGCATTCCCGAATTCCGGCTGCCCAAGAGCATCGTTCAGCGCGAGTGCGAGTACGTCGAAAGCCTGGGAGTTGAGCTGAAACTCGATTATGTCATCGGGCGCACGATGACCGTTGACGAAATGCTCGACGATGGCCATGATGCCGTCTTCATCGCCAATGGCGCCGGGCTGCCCGTGTTCCTGAACATACCGGGGGAGAATTTTAACGGCGTCTATTCCGCCAACGAATTTCTTACCCGCGCCAACCTGATGAAGGCTTACCGCTTTCCCGATTACGACACGCCGATCAAGGTGGGCGCCCGCGTCGCGGTCATCGGCGGCGGCAATGTAGCCATGGATGCGGCCCGCACCGCGCTCCGGCTGGGGGCCAGCGTACACCTGATTTACCGGCGGTCGATGGATGAGCTGCCGGCGCGCCGGGAAGAGGTTCATCACGCCCAGGAGGAGGGCATCGATTTCCATTTGCTTACAAACCCGCTCCGGATCATCGGCGACCAGGAAGGCTGGGTGGAAGAGATCGAGGTGATCCAGATGGAGCTGGGCGAGTCTGATAGCAGCGGCCGCCGCCGGCCGGTGCCGGTAGAGGGATCGGAGCTGCGCATTCCCGTCGACACGGTCATTATGGCGATCGGCACCCGGGCCAACCCGCTGCTGACAAAAAGCACAAAAAATCTGGAACTCAACAAGTGGGGGCTGATCGTCGCCGACGAACACACGCTGGCCACGAGCAAGGAAGGCGTCTTTGCCGGCGGCGACATCGTCACCGGCGCCGCCACGGTCATCCTGGCGATGGGGGCCGGCAAGATCGCGGCGCGCTCGATCGACCGCTATCTCCAGGGCCAGCCGCTGCTGACCGCTGAAGAAGAGGATGAAATCAGGGCGTCGCAAGAAAAGGCGGCGGCGGGGGCGAAGTAATAACACCAGTTCACAACGGGGGCGCCCGGCGCGCCCCCGGTCTCTTACTTCTTGAATTCTGCACCAGCCTTTCCCCGCGCCTGAGGAAGCTTCGCGGAAGCGATACCCCAAGATGATAAATCAATGTCCGGCCCGTGAATTTTTCCCATCCAAATGTTGACTAAAACGGTCATAATGTTGACATTTTTGAAAATTTGGTATATAAAGAACAGGTGGGGGTGAGGCCATAGCAAACTTTATTTCCCTTGCGCACCACTTGTGCGAAATGGCGACCCAAGAAGTGCAGTTAACGGATTTGCATTTCTTATTTCGGGGGAACAAGAGTTGGATCACTTAGCGGAACTTGACTCGAAAAGCCGCCAGGATAAACTCTCCGGGTCCTGGAGTTTTCTCCCATTTGAAGATGGGCTGGAAACACCCAGGCGGGAACTGCAGGTTGTGCGAGCCATTCATGGGGCCATCATCCCGCTGGTTGATATCGTTTCGCTATCGATCGCGGTAACGGTCGCCTATTTTATTTCCGGCGATCTCGTGATTAGTGGCTGGATGGACAGGATCGTCGGCGGCCAGCTGGGCCAGGTTACCACCCGGATGCTCTGGGCCGGCCTGGGAACGATCCCGCTATGGTTGCTTGTTTTTTATTATTTTGGCGTTTACCGGCGTGAAGTATTGCGCCTGTCCGTTTCTACATTTGACGAGCTGCCTGAGACCGTTGGCGCTCTTTCCGTCGGCGCCTGGTTGATGGTCTCATTTTTGGTGCTAACGGGCAGCGGCAATCCTGGCGGCCGCGCTCTCTGGCTCTATGCGGCAACAACGTGGATACTGGTGATGATCGTCCTGCCGCTGGGTCGCGCGACGGTGCGTATCGGGCTTTCCTTTTATAACCCTTTTTGCACAAACACTCTTGTCGTCGGCGCCGGGGAAGTGGGGCGCAGCCTTACAGGACGCTTGCAGCGCCACCGAGAATACGGTTTGAGGGTTGTTGGGTTTCTTGACACCCAGGAGTTAGAAGAAAATCGCGATAACCGGCTCAAGCTCCTGGGCCGGCCCTCCGAGCTGCGGCCAATCATCGATCATTACGGGATCAGCCGCGTCATCGTTGCCTTTTCGCGTACGCCGCATCCGCTCCTGCTTGGAGTCATCCATGAGTGCCAGGAGTTGAAAGTTGATGTCAGTATCATTCCGCGGTTGTTTGAAGTCCTGTCAAACCGGATTGCGATTGAGGACATCGAAGGCCTGTCAATTCTCAGCCTACCCCGCTACAGCCGGCACGGACGCACCGCCAGGGCGCTGAAGCGGTTGATGGATTTAGCCGGCGCCAGCGTGGCCACGATAAGCCTTTCACCAGTGTTGCTGGTAACCAGCATCCTGATCAAGCTGGATTCGGGGGGCGCCGTTTTTTACAAGCAGGCACGGATGGGAAAAAACCACAAAACTTTCATGATGTATAAATTTCGCTCGATGCATGACGGCGCCGAAAGCCAGCAGGAGGAGCTGGCCGGCCAGAATGAGGCAACGGGGCCCATCTTTAAAATGAAAAAAGATCCCCGGATCACCCGGGTTGGTCGATTGATCCGGCGGCTCAGCATAGATGAGCTGCCGCAGCTGATTAATGTGTTTCGCGGCGACATGAGTTTGGTGGGACCGCGGCCGCTGCCGCTGGAAGAGGCCCGCAAATGCCTTGGATCCGCGGACATGCGACACCTGGTCCAGCCGGGAATTACCGGCCTCTGGCAAATTCTGGGCCGGAGCGAAATCCCGTACGAAGAAATGATGCAGCTTGATTATCTTTACGTCACCAATTGGACGCCTCGCTGGGATATCAAGATCATGCTGCGGACGTTCATCGCCATCGCCCGCAAGCGGGGAGCGTACTGATAACCCAGATACTGGATAATGGATGCTGGATAAAACTATAACTGATCATACAACTCGTTCAGGTTCCGTCCGAACCGGCTGATATCTTCTGTTAGTAAACAAAAACAGGAGGTATCTCATGATCGGCCCCAAGACACTCATGGAATTTATGGAGA
>JACWAM010000085.1 GCA_014874265.1 Thermoleophilia bacterium
ATCAGAGGTTGGGGCCGGAAAGCCGCGGTTGATCACGGAAAATAGAACAAAAGCTGCAAGTCAAGTGGTAAAAACATCTTCTATCAGGCAACGACTGAACGTAATATCAAATTATTAGACGTGCCCTTTAATGCAAGCAAATATCCGTAGCTATGTCAAAGAGCTGGAAGAATCACGATCCAACATGATGCTCGCCCTTTCTTATGCCGGCGATGTTCTCGGGGCTACCTCCGACCGGATGCGCCTGATCAAGACCACCGCTGAAGCGGCGCGGCTCGCCACGGGAGCGCTGGCGGTCTGGGTCGAGCTTTTTGCCGACGCCGGCTCTCCCGGCCACAAGGCCATGTCAGCGGGCGCTCCCCGGGATTACTTTGAGGACGAGCGCCCCTGGCAGGCGACGGCGGTGGCTGACGATATCGGTATGGGCCGCATCGAGCCGGGTGAGATAATAGACCTGCCCGGCGATGTGGCCGCCATCGGCTATCCCCTTCGCCACGGCAGCGAAGCAATCGGTTCGCTGCTGGCCATATTTTCCGGCCGGGAGGCACTCACAGGCCAGAGCCAGCGGCGCATCCTCGAATCGCTGGCCACTCAGGCCGCCAGCGCCGTTGAGAATGTCAACTTCGCCGAGCTGCAGCAGATGCTGGCGGTCACCGACCCGCTGACCGGGATCTCCAACTTCCGGTCGTTTCAGGACCGGCTCAGCCGGGAAGTGGATGCCTGCCGCCGTTACAAGCGCGAACTCTCGCTGGCGATTATCGACCTGGACGACTTTAAGCACATCAATGATAAATTTGGCCATCAGACCGGCGATGAGCTGCTGAAAGACGTCGCCCGGGCGCTCGCCGGCCGGCTGCGGCAGGTTGACATTGTCGCACGTTATGGTGGCGAGGAGTTCGCTGTTATCTTCCCCGAGACGTCGAAACCGGCGGCGATGAAGGTTGCTGAAAGTCTCCGGAGCACGATCGAGGACCTGGCCGTTGCCGGCAACCCGGAAGTGCGCGTTACCGCGAGCATTGGCGTGGCCGCGTTCGCGGATGACGCGGGAGACGAAAAGGAGTTGATCGGAAAGGCCGATCTGGCGCTTTACCAGGCCAAGGCGGAGGGTAAGAACCGGGTGGTTTCCTAGCGATCGAATCCAGCACGGCAGCGCCCGCGGGGGGCCGCGGCCGCGGTCCTCTGACCGATTTCATGATCTTCGGTCTCTTCCCTGCTCCGGTGATGATTTGCCTCCAAGCGCCCGCGTCCGCGCCCGCTCGATTCGTCTGCCGCCGCCTCCCTGTTGGCGTCATCGCCTTCCGTTGCGGTTTCCCGGCTGGCGTAGGTCTCGGGGATGTTAGCGTGCGTGCTTCCGGCAGGCGCCGCTGCGGCAGCAGCCGGAACTGGAACAGGAACAGCAGGAGCCGGCACCCCGGTCGCCGGCGGCGAGGCAGCATCCACCGCCGGAGCGGCTGCCGCCGGGCCGGCGGCAATCTGGTGCAAAGCAGCGACAGGCCGAACGGTCGGATGGACCGCTGGAACGGTCGCCGGCGCCGGGCCAGGGGGCAACACCGTCAGCGATGCTGCCAACGGCGCGGGAACCGCGGCTTCCGGTAACGGACGGGGGAGCAGCGAACGGCCCGCAAAAACCCCCAGGTAGATTGACGCCCCCATCACCAGGGCCGCCAGCACGCCGGCCGGTAAAATAGCAAAAAAGGTTTTATGTGTCAACTTACGAAGCGGCGCCGTCATGCGACCTTTTTACCCAGAAAAGGCGGGAAATAAAACTACTCGGGTGCATTTTGCCTTTCGTGCACTTGAGGCGGTTTACCGGGAAAGCTTGCTCGTGGGGATTACGCTCACCGAACCTTTATCGGCGGTTTTCGCCATTCCCTTGAATAATCCTTTTCACAACCATACAAATAGCCCGGTAGCCAGCTTTTGCCATTCCGGGCCATCTCTAGCTTTTCAGGTAGCCGGCCACGGTATCGGCAAGCTGCCTCGTGTCAATCGGCTTGGTGATGTAACCGGCGCACCCGGCTTCGATGACACGCTCTTCGTCCCCCTGCATGGCGTGGGCCGTCAGGGCGACAATCGGAATATGACGGGTTTTCGGACTTTGTTTTAGCAGCCGTGCGGCCGACAAGCCGTCCATTCCCGGAAGATGCAGATCCAGCAGGATGATGTCCGGTTCCTGTTCATTGGCGATCCGGATGCCGGCCTCCGCCGTCGCGGCCTGCAACACCTCAAACCCGCCACGCTCGAGAACGAATTGAGCCAGACGCGAGTTCATCGCATTGTCTTCAACCAGCAGGACCTTCCTCATCTTCCTCCTTTCCCGTTCGCGGGTCTCCGGGCGTTATAGAGCTTTAGACCAGGCGGGACTGATTGCCGCCTTGTTTAACAATGCTCTCGATTCCTGATTCCAGTTTTTCCACAATCTGCTCCGCGGTAAAGGCGCCGCGGGGGCAATCGGCAACAGCGGCGCTGATCGTAAACCGAAAGCCGGCGCCCACGTCGCTTAAAAATTTGGTCTTGCTTACCAAGTCAACCAGTTTCTGAGCCACCTTGACGGCATCGCCACCGGCTGTCTCTGGCAGAATCACAGCGAAGCGCCTGTCATCGTACCTGGCCGGCTGGTCGGCGGCCCTGACATTTGCCGCCAGCAGGCCGGCGAGAGACTTGGCGAGAGAAGCTTGATCGACCCCGGAAGTCTCGCCGCCGTCGATGCTGACCAGCAGCACTGACAGGTCAAGACTGTAGCGGATTGCCCTCCGGACTTCCTGAGTCAGGCGTTTCTGGAAATATCGGCGGTTAAAAAGACCCGTCTCTACATCGACCAGCCTGGCTCTCTCCGGCTGGAACCTTTCCAGGCGAAAGACCTCATCGAGCAGCTCCTGTCTGATGCCGCCTTCCTTCCGAATTACCCGGCGGACGGCGCCGATGTCCAGCAGGTTGTTTTCGGCAATGGCCGCATCACTGCTTGCCGTCAGGATAACCGGGATATCGACGGTAATGGGGTGCTGTCTCAGCATCGACACGACATCGAAGAAACCGGTGCCGGAGATTCGCTGATCCATAATGATGATGTCAGGCAGGTTTTCCAGCGCCATTTCCCAGGCTTCCTCACCGGTGCCGGCTTTGATGACGGCAAAGCCCTGCCGCTCCAGGATGGCGGCGGTCTCCGCCGCGGCGCTCGGATCGCTGTCAGCCACCAGCATTTGCGGCCGCGAGCGCCGAAGCGGCGTTACAACCTGCAGATGCCGGAGCTTGTCCAGGAGCGGCCGCCGGCTGAGCGGCTTGACGCAATAATCAGCTGCTCCCAGGGCAAACCCCATTTGCGGGTTATCAACGGCGGAGCAGACGATGACGCCGGCGTCGGCCGTCTCAGGATCGGCTTTCAGCTGGCGCAAAACCTGCCATCCGTCCTGATTGGGCAGCATCACGTCCAGGCAGACAGCGAAAGGATGGATGCTTTTTGCTTTTTCCACTGCCTCGACGCCGTCAGCGGCATATTCAACGTCATAACCGTCCTGCTCCAGCCAGAGACCGATCAGCTCTGCAGTTTTGGGATCGTCCTCAACCACCAGAATCCTGGTTACGTCCGGCTCGGCAGCCGGCTGCGAGCGTGGCCGGTTGCCTGCCACATCGCTGTCGGGCAGGCGATCCGCGGGAGTGGCGGCGGGCAGTGTCTGCTCGGCAAGCGGCAAAGTGAAATAAAAGGTGCTTCCCTCGCCTGGAGCGCTTTCCACCCAGATGTGACCCCCCTGCATCTCGACGAACCGGCGGGTCAGGGCCAGCCCCAGGCCGGTTCCTTCATGCTGCCGGGAAGCGGAGCCGTCCACCTGCTGAAATTCGGAAAATATCCGCTCCTGGTCTGCCGCAGCGATGCCAATGCCGTTGTCGGCGACGGCGAACCGCGCCATACTGCCGAGGACCGTCGCCGACACAATTACCTCGCCGCCGGCAGGAGTGAACTTGATGGCGTTGCCGGACAGGTTATAGACAATTTGCTTGAATTTACCAAAGTCGGAAGTGATCGACGACAGTCGCTCCGATACGGTGACTTCCAGCTTGATTTCTTTCCGGGCGGCCAGCGGCTGCAGAGTGGCGATGATCTCCGAAAGAGCCGGGCCGATGTAGAATTCTTCCGGCGAGAATTGCATCTGGCCCGCCTCGACTTTTGACAGATCGAGAACATCGTTGATCAGCTCCAACAGGTCGTAGCCGCTGGAGATGATATTTTCACAGAATTCCTGCCGGTCGGTTTCGGTGATCCCGTCCGGCGGCGAATCCCTCAGCACTTCTGAAAACCCGATGATGACGTTTAGCGGCGTCCGCAGCTCATGGCTCATGTTTGCCAGGAATTCTGATTTCATCCGGTTGGCCCTCTCCAGTTCCCGGTTGGCATGTTGCAATTGATGTGTATACTCTTCCATATCATTGACCATGTTATTGAAGGCAAAGGAAACGGCGCCCAGCTCGCTCTTTTTGTTGGACACCGGCACCCGGGTGGAATAGTCGCCGCGGGAGATGAGTGAAGCGGCGCTAATCAGGGAGCCAAGCGGCTTAAGGATCAACCGTCTGAGCAGGAACACGATCGCGCCGGCGACGAGCACGAACATCAGGGCGCCCAGGCCGATCATCACATCACGGCTGCGGGCGAGGCTCTGGTCCAGCACGGCGGTGCTGACGTCAACCCGGATGGCGCCCAGCAGTCCCTGTTTGTTGGGCGCCGGGGCGATCCTCCCATGGCACTCCAGGCAGGCGCTTTGCACCTGGATCGGCTCCGTGACAGACAGGGAGCCGTTCTCCGGCTCGCTCAGCATTGACATGGGTGTGCCCGAAGAGATCAGACTTTTCGTGTCGGCCCGCCCATAAAAACCGATCGTTGTGGAATTGGTTGAGGCCCAGATTTGATTTTTTGTCGTCAGGATGTCAACCTTGGCGACGGAGCTGCGATTGTTCAGGCTGTTGAGCGTATCCTGAATGTGGCTCCGCTCACCGATGAGCATATCCTGCTGCAAGGTGCTGGAGATCGCGCTTGTCAGCGCCTTGGCGGTTTGCTCAAACTGATCGGTGCTGGCCTGGCGCTGGATCGAGAGGACAGCGATTGCTCCAGCCCCCCCTACAAGCAACACAATCGCCACCACATACAGAGGAATCTTGTTTTGCAGCTTCATCGCGGCTCTCTTCACGGACCTCGGTCCGGGCTTCAAATCGGCCGTTTGCCCAGTTATCGATCTTTCCCGGCTTTTCTTGAATATTTTGCCTGGGACGGTCAATACGCGTGCCCCCTTAGCCGCGTTCTTTGGAACTCATCCCTTTAGGCTCTTCGCAGCGAAGGCGCAGCGGAAGATACTTTTTGGGACAGATTCTTTAAGCAATTTCCAAGCCTTGTGATAATATATGGGCTTGCCCGCGATGACAACGGGTTTTGGCAAGACTATTCATACAATTGAATCAGATCAGGCAAGATTGTCATTCCGAGTAATTCGCTATCGCTCAGCGCAAGCTCCGCGAGTGATCTGTTTTTTTTAGAAGATTCCCCGGTCGCTTCGCTCCCTCGAAATGACAAGTTTTCGGGGGGCTTACTGATCAGGTTGTATGGTCAATTAAGCAAATGTCTAACAAGCGGTTCAAAGCGATTAAGTCAACGGATTGTTGCTCATGCCTTTACCGAGTGATGAAATTAAAAAAGGTATTACCAAGGCGCCGCACAGGGCCCTGCTCAAGGCCCTGGGGCTCAACGATAGCGATCTGGAGCGGCCGTTTATCGGGGTGGCAAACTCTTTTAATGAGGTAATCCCGGGGCATCTACAGCTTCGTTCCGTTGCCGCCGCCGCCAAGGACGGAATCTGGGCGGCGGGCGGCGTGCCTTTTGAGTTTGGCGGGATTGGCGTCTGCGACGGCCTGGCGATGAACCATGAGGGCATGCGTTTTTCGCTGGCGAGCCGCGAGTTGATCGCCGACGAGATCGAAGTGATGGCCAAGGCGCACGCCTTCGACGGGCTGGTGCTGATTCCCAACTGTGACAAGATTATCCCGGGGATGATGATGGGCGCGCTCCGCGTCAATGTGCCCACGATCATGATCAGCGGGGGCCCGATGATGGCCGGCGAGCTGGAAGGCGAGAAGATCGACTTAAGCAGCGTCTTCGAAGCGGTGGGCGCGGCCCTGACCGGCAAGATTAGCGAAGCACAGCTGAACCGCATTGAAAGTTGCGCCTGTCCGGGTTGCGGTTCCTGCTCCGGCTTGTTTACCGCCAACTCCATGAACTGCTTGACGGAGGTGCTGGGGCTGGGCCTGCCCGGCAACGGCACGGTTCCGGCGGTGGACGCGGCGCGCATCCGGCTGGCGCGGCGGGCGGGCGAACGGATTGTCGCGCTTGTAAGCGAGAGGTTGCGGCCGCTCGATGTTGTCACGCCGGTTGCCATCAGGAACGCCCTCGCGGTTGATTCGGCCATGGGATGCTCCACCAACACGGCGCTGCACCTGGCGGCTATCGCCCACGAGGCCGGGGTCGGATTCAGCCTCGCCGAGGTCAACGAGATTACGGCGGCGACGCCGCATCTGTGTTCG
>JACWAM010000086.1 GCA_014874265.1 Thermoleophilia bacterium
ATAAACATCTTCTGTCAACTGAAACCCGAGTGTTGCATCAAATTATTAGAGGTGCCCTCATATCTTTACCGTTGACGTAAGATTCCACTTGCGGCTGGCCGTTGAGGAAGACCTGGCCCTTATCTATCCGGATGGTGTCGCCGCCGACGGCGATCACCCGTTTGATCAGGTCCGTTCCCGCCTGAACGGGAGAGTTGAAAACGATGATATCGCCGCGCTTGACCGGGCTGAACCGGTACGCCTGGCGGTTGACCAGGACCCGGTCGCCAACCTCAAGAGTCTTCTCCATCGATCCGGAGGGAATTTCAAACGGCTTGACCAGGAGCGCCTGGATGGAATAGGCGATCAGAATAGCGCCCGCGAGGATGACGATAAATTCAATCAGGGTGCGCGCGAGCTTGCGGGAATGTTTCTGCTCCGGAGACTCTTCCTGATCGTCCCGCCGGGAGGAAGCCGCTTCGTCACTTCCGGCCGTTGCCTCAGCACCGGCCGGCGGGTATGGATTTTCCTTCCCCATCAGACGTCGCCGGCGATGCGTGGAAGTTACCGCTGTTTCTCGCGCACTCTGGCTTTCTTGCCAACTTTTGAACGAAGATAATACAGCTTTGCCCGGCGCACGTCGCCGATGCTCACCACCTCAATCTTGCTGATCTTTGGCGAATAAACCGGGAACGTGCGCTCCACCCCCACGCCAAACGAATGCTTGCGAACCGTGAACGTCTCCCGGGCGCCCTCGCCCTGACGTTTGATGACGATCCCCTGGAAGATCTGGATGCGGCTCCGCGTCCCCTCAATTACCTGAAAATGGACCTTGACAGTATCCCCTGCCTTAAACTGGGGAATTCCTTTCCTAAGCTGCTGCTCTTCAAGTCTGGCTATTGTTTGATTCACTGTTTCTCCTTGCTATATGCCCCCGGCAACGCTTCCGGCCGGTTCCCGCCCGAGTGAAAAAAGCGCGCCAAAGTCGAAATTTTAAAGGTTGCGGGATGGAAATGCAACACAAGAAAAGTTTTAGCAACGGGTTAGTTTGAAGTCACACTACCGAATGCCGGCTTCATCTCGGACAATAAAACAGCGATCAGCGGTAGCTTTACCGTTGACGCGCCAGCTGCAGCCAGATAAATAACGGGCTTTCCAATTTGGCCGTTAATGCCTGGGCTCAGGATGATCACGGCTGGGCTTATTTTTACCCTTTAAAGCGGCCCTTGATACAGGATAAAGGGGTTTTATCCGAGTTGTGTCCGGCGCCACTTTTCGATCTCGGCGTGATTCCCCGAAAGCAATACCTGCGGCACCTTCCAGCCCCGGAAGTCAGCCGGCTTCGTGTACTGGGGATATTCAAGCCGGCCTCCCAGCTCCGCGGAAAAAGACTCGTAAACGGCGCTTTCCGGGCTGCCGAGAGCCCCGGGGATCCGGCGGGCCAGCGCATCCAGCAGCACCATCGCCGGCAACTCGCCGCCGCTGACTACATAATCGCCGATGGAGATTTCTCCGCTGGAGAGATGCTCCACGATTCGCTGATCAAAACCCTCGTAGCGGCCACAAAGAAGAGATAGTTCATGCAGGCCGGACAGCTCCTGAAGCACAGTTTCGCTAAGGCGCCTTCCTCGCGGGGAGAGCAGAAATACCGGCCGCGATTCCCGGACCGCGGCGCCGTCACCGCCATAGACCGCCTCCAGGGCCGAACAAACCACGTCCACCCGCAGCACCATGCCGGCGCCCCCGCCCGCCGGTGAATCGTCAACCTGGCCATGTTTTAAGGATGTGTACTCCCGATAATCAAACAAGCGGACGGTGAGGCCACCAGTCTGGATGGCGTTTGCCAGATGCCGCTGCTCAAAGAACCAGTTGAACCACTGGGGAAACAAGGTGAAAATATCAACATTCACTTTAGATAACTGATTATAACGTCAGAACTGAGCCTTCCAGCCCAGCGCGCCCCGGCTGCGGGCGGCGTCAGTCGACGATCTCGACAATTGCCCGCTTGCCATTCTTGACCGCGCTGGCTTTGACAATGGTCCTGAGAGCGCGTGCGATCCGTCCCTGCTTGCCAATTACCTTGCCGATGTCGTCCTTGGCCACCGTCAGCTCCAGCACAACCGTCGTATCGGTTTCGGTCTCCTGCACGGTAACCTCATCCGGTTTATCCACCAGAGACTTTGCCAGGTATTCCAGTAGCTCTTTCACGTTCTCCTCCGTTTCCGGCTTACCCGTTTTAATTGATGCGACAGGCTTGACGTCTGACGCGCCTGATCTGCGCCATCTGGCGCTATTTGGAGATCCCTTTTATCGTCAGCAGCTTGCTGACAGTCTGTGTCGGCTGGGCTCCCCTGGCCAACCAGTCACGGGCTTTCACCTCGTCTATCTCGATCAACGAAGGCTCCTCCTGCGGCCCGTAACGGCCAATGTTCTCAATAACCTTGCCGTCCCGGGGAGAGCGCGAATCCGCAACGACAATCCGGTATGCCGGCTTCTTCTTCCTGCCAACACGGCTCAGACGTATTTTTACTGACATCGAATCACCTCCCGATCAAAATTAGTTTCGAGTTTCTGATTTCCAGTTTCTGATTATTTTGACGATTTCTAAAAAAGAAACTAGAAGCTTCCTTTCATGAACTCCGGCGGCAGCCCTTTGAATTTCTTTCCGCCCGCCAGCTGTTTCATCATTTTCTGCATCTGCCGGAATTTGCTGATCAGCGAATTGACTGCCTGCACATCCGTGCCACTGCCAACCGCGATCCGCCGGCGCCGGCTGCCATTCAGTATTTCCGGATGGACCCGCTCTTCCGGCGTCATCGAGCAGATGATGGCCTCAACGCGGTCGAGCTCTTTCTCGTCAATCTGGGCCGCTTTGAGCTGCTTCGGAATTCCCGGGATCATCGCCAGCATCCCCGCCAGCGGTCCCATCTTCCGCATGCTCCGCATTTGATCGAGAAAATCCTCAAAGGTAAACTGCGCTTTGCGGATCTTCTCCTCCAGCTCCAGCGCCTTTTTTTCATCGATGGCCTCCTGGGCCCGCTCGATCAGGGTGAGCACGTCGCCCATGCCCAGAATGCGGCTGGCCATCCGTTCCGGGTAAAACGAATCGAAATCCTTGATCTTCTCCCCGGTGGAAACAAACTTGATCGGCTTGCCGGTGACCGCCCGTACCGAGAGTGCCGCGCCGCCGCGGGCGTCGCCGTCCAGTTTGGTGAGAATCACTCCGTCGAAATTGACCCGCTCCTGGAACTGCTCCGCGACATTGACCGCGTCCTGGCCTGTCATTGCGTCCAGCACCATCAGGATATTGTGCGGTTTGACCTGAGCGCGAATCTGGGCCAGCTCTTCCATCAGTTTTTCGTCAATGTGCAGGCGGCCGGCGGTATCGATGATAACCACGTCGCGCCCGGCCCGGGCTGCATCCGCCACCCCTTCCCTGGCGATCTCGACGGCATCGTCGCCGCTATCGATGGTAAAAACGGGGACCTTGACCTGCTCTCCGAGTACTTTCAACTGCTGGATCGCGGCCGGCCGGTAGATATCGGCCGCCACCAGCTCCGGACGCTTGCCTTGCGCCTGCAGGTTCCGCGCCAGTTTGGCGCAAGTGGTCGTCTTGCCTGATCCCTGCAGGCCGACGAGGAGAATCACCGTCGGCGGCCGCGGGGAGAAGGTCAGCTTTGCCTCCGCGGAGCCCATCAGCATCACCAGCTCCTCGTGGACAATTTTTACCACCTGCTGCCCCGGCGTCAGGCTCTCGCCCACCTCTTCTCCCTGAGCGCGCTCCTTGACCGCCGCCACGAATTGCTTGACAACTTTGAAGTTGACATCAGCTTCCAGCAGCGCCAGGCGGATTTCCCGCATTGCCTTGTTAACGTCTTCTTCGCTCAGCCTTCCCTGGCTTTTTAAGCCGCCGAGCACATCTTGTAACTTATCGGATAAATTATCAAACATGCAAAAATACCTGTCGATTTATCTGGCCCGGGAGAAAAATGCGGAATGGAGCGGCTTGCGAAACCAAGCCGCGCAGGCACCGGCGCCCTTCCGCTGCCGCCGGGGGCGCAGGAAACCTGCCTACAGAAATTCCGCTGCTGCTTTCAACTCTCCGCTTGACGCGCTATCCGTTCTCACAAACCACAGCTGGAACGACGCCGGCAAATGAGCAAAACTCTGCCCGCCCGTCCTCAAGGCTCGCCCAGCAGCGTGCTTCCGCCACAGGGCAACACATTATATTAGAAACTAGCAGGAGAGGTGTCAAGAATCAATGTGGGAAAACTGGCTCGGCAGCTTTCGGCGTTCAGAGGGCCAAACGGAATCAAGAGATGCCCCTGAAAGGCTGAAAAGGCAGTAACATGTTGGCCATCTGGATCTCACGGCTTTATTGGGATCATCTAACGTATGCGCACGAGAGCGCAGTGGGATCAGCTACCCCGGGAGTTCGGCGACGATGCGACCTGAACCGCTGGTTCCAGGCGCTCGCCAGTGACGGTGTATTTGAGGAAGTCTGGGCGGCGGTGCTTGCGAGGACCGAGAGCTACATCGCCCACATCCGCCGGATCGGTGAGGAGAAACTGGGCATTACTGGTGAGAAAACTCATCCCGCGCGCCGCTGGGTTGTGGAACGTACGCTTGCTTGTCTGTCGAAGTGCCGTAGGATCCTCGCGCGCAATGACAAGAAGCCCGAGAACTTCAAGGGCCTTATCCAGCTCGCCTGTGCTCTGTTGTGGGGCCGAAGACCATACGCCTCAACTGGGGAGAAGAGATTTTGAGATAGTTACTTAGGAAACGTGAAGAACTTTTCATATTCCCACCCCCATGACTTGGTTGGCTAAGCGCATAAAAGGTTCTCTTATCTTCACCCCGGCTGAATTATTTAAAGAGGCCTCCCTGACGCTAGGCAGCATGTTTCGGCCCTAGCCGCGGCGCCGGCGCCTGAGCATTACGCTACCCAGCCCGCCGGCGGTGAGGCCGGCGGCAGGAATCAGGAGGAAAAAGCCGGTGTTGGGCAGCGTTTTGGCCGGGGCAGCGTTGCTGTAGGCGCTTTGCCGGACACTAGGCGGGTCAACGGTGAAGCTCACACAGGTTGGTCCTGGGACGGGCGGATCAGTAACAGCTGACACCGGCTGAAACATCAAAATTTGATGCTGACCCACGGTAGCATCAGCCGGAACGGTAAGGTTTGCGATGCTGGTGTAGTTTTGTTGCGGGGTAGATGGCCAGGAGCCGGCGCCGAGCAGGTTTGCGTTCGTGTGCTCGCTATCATACTGATCCCAGTAATAATAAGGGGGAGACGCGCCTGGGCCAGCTGAACTGTACTCTACAGAAATGGTAAAACTGCCCCCAGGGGGAGCATGCATCGGGTTAATTGTTGGCGACGAGCCAACGTTAGCACAGTTTTGAGTCTGAGCAGTTGCGGCGCCGGAGAAAGGCAACGCCCAAACAATAATTGACGCAAAGACCGCCATAAGGAGTTTGAGTTTCATTGCTTTCCCCAAGTACTTTAGTTAACTTTCCATTTTTTGATACGACAGAATAATATCAGAGATAAAATTCTTACATCAACTAAAGTTTTTTTGTTAAGTAGCTCATGTTCCAGATACTCTCTTAAGGGCACCTCTAAAAATACCCATAATCATAGCTTGATAATAAGTACTAAATATGATAGTATCCACTCCGTTATCAATATATAACGGGAGGTAGAGA
>JACWAM010000087.1 GCA_014874265.1 Thermoleophilia bacterium
GACAGACTGGGGGCTCAGACCAGGCGGGTGGCCGCGGCAAGCTCGGCATTCGTCATTGGATTTGTGGTCCTGTTCAGCGCTCAGGGGGCCGCGGCCGGCATGGCTGGAAGCGGCTTGGGCAGATTCCTCAATTTTTACACCGGTAACTTCAGTCAGGGCCGGCGGGCGCTGGAGATTTTCGCCGGCATCTTTCTCATAGTTTTTGGAATTTTCGCGCTGGGTATCTTTAATTTCGCCTGGCTGGAAAGGGAGCGCCGCTTCCGGCTCCTTAGGAAGCCGGCCGGACTTGTGGGCGTGGTTCTGGCGGGCATGGTGTTTTCTGTGGGAATCGGCCCCTGCACCGGTCCGCTGCTCGGATCAATCTATATGCTTGCCGCAGACTCCCAGAACGCGGCCGCCGGCGCCAGCCTGCTCTTTGTCTACGCTCTCGGGATGGGACTGCCGTTTGTCCTGTCGGGGTTTTTGTTCACCAGGCTGATCGGAACTTTTTCCGCGGTGAAAAGACATTTTGCTGTATTAAAGATTGCCTCTGGTGTGCTGCTGATCGCCTTTGGGCTCATCCTCGCGACCGGGCAGATCGAGGTTTTGACCCAGTGGTTGCAGCGGTGGATGCCATCCATTTCTATTTGATTTGTTGATCTTGAGAGGCTGGTGTTACTATGTTTTCAGCAACGCTCCGAGGAAGACAGATTAAGTTCGGTCCGCCAGACCTTCCCCGCCAGTTTCACCGGCCTTCCACTTATGGATATTGACGAGCAGACAGACAAGTTTTATTCCGACGATGTTGAGGAAAATTGGTCCAGCAAGGACGCCGTTCTGGCGCTGGTAGCTTTTGTCGTCATTGCCGCCATAGCCGTCGGCGCTTATTTTTTCTATCAGTCCACCGAACCGGCGCCGCTGATTGAGGGAAGTGTTGCACCCGGGTTTACGCTGCCGCTGCTTCATGGGGGCAGCGGCAGACTGTCTGACTACCGCGGACAGGTCGTGCTGATAAATCTTTGGGCCTCCTGGTGCGACCCGTGCAAGCAGGAAATGCCTTCGATGGAGCGGCTTTATCAGAGCATGAAAGGGAAGCCGTTTGTGATCCTGGCGGCCAGCGTCGACGCCAACAAGAGCGATGTGGTGCAATTTGTCAACCAGCTGGGGCTGACGTTTCCCATCCTGCTTGATCCGGGCAAGAATGTGTTTAACCTTTATCAGGCGTCCGGCCAGCCGGAAAGTTTTATTGTGGACAAAAACGGAAAAATTGCCAAACACATCATTGGGCCCCTGAATGACTGGAATGACCAGCAGGACCCTAATGTTCAGTTGATCTATCAGTTGGTAAATAGCAGATAAAAATGCGACCTCATCTGAAATGGCTTCTGCTTATCCCCGCTTTTGCCGCCGTCATCGGTCTGGGCTACGCCATCCCCAAACTTGTCGGCGACAGCTCCGCCAGTAACGACAGCTCCGGCTCCGCTTCTGCCCAGGCAAGCCAGATAGCGACGCAGCAGATCAAATCGGACCAGCAGCAGGTTAGCGCCTATCAGGACCTGATTGCGAAAAATCCAAAAGATCTGCTTTCGATCCGAAAGCTGGGGGACACTTATCTCGATATGGGCGAGGCTCAGTCCCAGACCGGAGACGTCAATAACGCCAACTGGAGCTACAAGAAAGCAATTGATCAATACCGCAGCTATCTTGCCCTCAACCCGAGCGATTTCGATGTGACGCTTGATCTTGGGTATACCTACACCGAACTGGGCATGGACGATGTGGCCCTCAGGGAAATCCAGATCGTCACCGCCGCCGCGCCGACAAACCAGCGGGCCTGGCTCAACCAGGGCTATACCTATCTGACGATGGGGAATGCCACGGAGGCCAAGGCAGCCTTGCAGAAAGCTATCGATCTGGATCCCAAAAGCCAGATAGGTCAGCAGGCGCAGCAGTTGCTGGACCAGGCCAACAGCGGCGCCGCCCAGAGCATAACGGTACCGTCAAGCCCGTAAAATCCAGTTCAAAGTTCCAGGTTCGAGGATCAAAGTTTATCATCCGAGGCAAACCAAGGGATCTAAAATTTAAACCGGATAACCGACGCCGTAGTGCATGCCGAAGATTAGGAAGGTCGAGACAAACCCCTCGCAGGTTTGGTTATTGGACGGAGCGAGGTGGATGATCGAAATAAATGAAGATAAGCGAGATAAAAGGGGACACGAGCGCTTTCTCTCGTGTCCCCGGTGATAACTTCTTTCTCAGGCGCTTTCGCGGAGGTGCTGTGTTTCCTGCAGCTCTTTGAGGCGCGCGAGCGTGTTTGCCTCTATCTGGCGGATGCGCTCACGGGTCACGCCGAAACGCCTTCCGATCTGCTCGAGCGTCCGCGGGTGCTCGCCGTTTAAGCCGTAGCGCAACTCCAGGATCTTGCGCTCGCGGTGCGGCAGAGAGTCCAGGACCTTGTTCAGATCATCCTTCTTGATCTCGACCATGGCCGCATCCATCGGTTTCGGCGTCCCCTCGTCTTCAAGGAAATCTCCCAACTCCGCTTCTTCTTCATCGCCAACCGGCTTTTCCAGGCTGACGGGGCTCTGGGAAATCTTGATCAGGTGCTGCACCTTTTCCACCGTGGTGTCCATCGACTTGGCGATCTCTTCCGGCGTCGGCTCCCGCCCCAGGTCCTGCACCAGCTGGCGCTTGGCCCGCACCAGGTGGTTCAGCTTCTCCACCATGTGCACGGGGATGCGGATGGTGCGAGCCTGATCAGCGATCGCCCGCGTTACCGCCTGGCGGATCCACCAAGTGGCGTAAGTCGAGAACTTGTAACCGCGCCGGTAATCAAATTTCTCCACGGCGCGGATCAGGCCAAGGTTGCCTTCCTGGATCAGGTCCAGAAACGAAAGCCCCCGGCCGAGGTAGCGCTTGGCGATGCTGACGACGAGGCGCAGGTTGGCTTCTACAAGCCGGCTCTTGGCTTCCATATCACCGCGCTCCATCCGCTTCGCCAGCGACACCTCTTCCGCCGCCGACAGCAGCGGAATCCGCCCGATGTCGCGCAGGTACATTCTCAGGGAATCGTCCGTCGTGGTTGGCCGCTCGGGCTCAACCGGCTCGGGCTCCTCCTGCTCTACAAATGAATCAGGCTCGAGCTCATCCGCCTCGTCCTGCTCGATGATCTCGACTCCCTGATCCGCGATCCGGGAGTAGATGTCCTCGATCTGATCTGTGGTAAGATCCGCCTCTTGCAGGGCATCGGCGATATCGTCGAGAGTGAGGAACCCCTTTTCCTGACCCTGTGTTATCAAGTTTTGAGTCAATTCGTTTGGCAGTTCTGTCATTGTTGTCACTTTGAATCTATCTTTCTAGTTATGTTTGTCTTCTCCTTTATTTGCCCATTTTGGGCAAATGCCAAGCGGCAATTGTACCATAGATGTCCACCGCTTGCTTATATTAGACGCAGATGCGCGCTAATAAGGTTTATCGGCGAAAGTCAGAAAGGCTGAGATTTTTTCAAAACCATAGCCGGCGCCGGCGCCGGCTATGGCTATGGCTCCGCTGTTTTTTCGGAGCGTCTAATTCAGCCTGAGGTTGGCCTCGGAGCGATTCCTCCACAGAGGCTGCGGCGTCGCAGCCGGCTCAAGGCCGGCAAACTGCCCCGGCCGTCCCGGCCGCAATTGATGGAAATATTCAATGGCGGCGATGATCCTGCCGGCAGCCCGGCCGTCGCCAAACGGGCTGAGGCCGCGGGCCATGGCGCTATAGGCGGACCGGTTTTCCAGCAGCTCAGATGTCGCCGAGACTATCGCTTGCCGGCGGGTGCCGATCAGTCTGGACAGCCCCGTTTGCACCGCCTCGGGGCGCTCAGTTTTGTCCCTGAGCACGAGCACTGGTTTTGCCAAAGCCGGGGCTTCTTCCTGCAGGCCGCCCGAATCAGTCAGTACCAGACGGCATCGGGACAGCAGATTTGCCATATCCGCGTAGACGAGGGGCTCGACAAGGTGCACCCGGTCAGATCCTTCGAGTAGCTGATTTACCGGTATTCTCACTTTGGGGTTGCGGTGAACGGAAAATACCACTTCGATATCGGCAAAGCGGGCAGTCAGTTCCCTGATGGCGCCGCAGATCTCACGCAGGGGGCCGCCAAAGTTTTCCCGGCGATGGGCGGTGATAACGATCAGGCGGTCAGCCCCGCCGACTGCCGCCAGCGCCGGGTTTTGGAAATGGTACTTCGGGTTGATTACTTCAAAAAGGGCATCGATTACGGTATTACCGGTAATGAAGAGGCGGTCTTCCGGAACGGCTTCTCGCCGGAGGCTTTCCCAGGCTGTGCGGGTAGGAACGAAATGGATATCAGCCAGCCGGGTGATCAGCGAGCGGTTGGCTTCTTCGGGGAAGGGGCGGTATTTGTCATAAGTTCTGAGTCCGGCTTCCACGTGGCCAATCTCGACCTTTTGATAAAAGGCGGCCAGGCAGCTGGCGAAAGCCGTGGTTGTGTCTCCCTGGACCAGTACCATGTCCGGCTTTTCAATAGAAATAATCTCTTCCACGCCCCGGAGGCAATCAATGGTGACGTCGCTGAGCGACTGCCCCGGCCGCATGATGTCAAGATTATACCCGGGATTAATGTTGAACTGTTCCAGGGCCTGGCCGAGCATCTCCCGGTGCTGTCCGGTTGCCACCAGCACTGAATCAAAATTGGGCGACCGGTCAAGGGTCTGGATTAACGAGGCCAGTTTGATAACCTCCGGACGTGTCCCAAATACGGTTAAGGTTTTAATTTTTTTCATGGAGTCCTCAATTTAGGCGGTTTCTGATTCTTCGACCCGCAGTGTCTTCGCCCATTGCCCCTGACCGCGCGCCAGCCGGTAAACTGCGCGGCAAGCCGCGGCAAACCAGATGACATAAAAGAACGCGAAGATATGCGCCCAGAGGAATGCTTTTAAGGCGCTGGTTTCTTTCTCTTCACGCCAGAAGGTCCATACTACGGTTGGCAGAGCTCCGAAAGAAAACAGATACCATAGAACCAGAGCCGGGATGTAATTCCAAGGGGTCAGTGCTGCCGCCGCCGCTCCGGTGAACAGAAAATAAATCGACCAGATAATAAACAGGATCGACCCCGGCAGAAACAGGAATACCATGATCGGGGCCAGCAGATAATAAATAGTGTCGGAGCGGGCAAATACGGAGCCGGTCCGGGCCATCAGTCCTGGTATGTGCCGCCAGCAGGAAACATGTCCCTGAAACCAGCGGGTCCGTTGCCTGATCAGCGGCCGCAACCGCGGAACGCCCTGCTGGGACACGAAGGTGCGGGGGCAGTAGCGGTTCTTCCATCCGGAAAGCATTAACCGGATGCCAAGGTCAAGGTCTTCAGTCAGGCAGTCGGTCCAGGGTGCGTCCCCCAGTGAAGCCAGCGCTGAAAGCCGCGCAAACTGACCGTTGCCCCCGAGGCCGACGCTGCCCAGATGTTCCCGCGCCTTTTGCGATATCCGCGCAAACGTGAGGAACTCAAAATTCTGCCATTTTGTCAAAACATTCTTGTTGGCGTTGGAGATGCGCACGCCCACCTGGACGGCGCCGGTTTTGGGATCGGCAAAATAAGGATTGACAGATTTAATGATATCGCGCTCGGCGCGCCCGTCCGCATCCATGATGCCGACAATTACCTTGTCCATCCCCTTCTGGCGCACAAGGCTGCTGTTTTTTAAATATTTAAAGGCGTAATTGAGCACCCGCCCTTTTCCCTGACGGGCGAGGGCGCGCGGATGATCGATGACTTTGATTTTGCTGCTGTGAAAAGAGAGAGCGACCTCGCGTGTTCCATCATCCGAATCATCGTTGACCACAAGGATTGTCAAATTCTTATCAGGCAGCATCAGGAGGTGCCTGAGCGTGTTTGCCAGGACCAGCTCTTCATTAAGAGCTGGAATGATGATGAAAAACGACAGGTTCGGATCGTATCGCCCGGTGACGGGAGCCGGCTTGCGGCTGAGAAGAAACGAGCCCCAGTAGTAAAAGATGACAAACAGCGCGGCCACCGTCAGCAGCCCGGGACTGGTGATGCTCGCCGGCATGATTGCGCCTACCCTGTCGGAAACCTGCCAGATGATGTTGTTCAACCAGGAGGGTGGCGTCGGCGGCCGGTATCCCAATCCCGCCACCTGCGACGGGGAGACAAAAGTGTACCCTTCATTCTGAAGGCCCTCTACCATCGCCCTGAGCTGGCTCATGGGTTGTGACGGATGGAAGAAAAAGGACGCGAAGCCATCTCGCACCACTTTCTGCTGGGCTGCTTCACGCAGCAGCTTGTCAGCGTTCATGCCCTGGCTCACGTTGATATAACCGAGGGTCTCCGGCAGGTCGAGCTCGCCAGTTGCGGGCAGATGCACCGGATAGGGAAAGAAGGGGGCGTCCCGGCGTTCCCAGACAATGCTGAACCTGGTAGCGATAACATCATGCGCCATTTCAGAGGCGGCGTAGTGGGGCGTCTCCCAGATGTTTGGTTTGATCCCCACTTTGTTCAGCTCGGCGAGACCCGCGTCCACGCGCCCGGCTACCCAGGCCGGGGTTTCCTCCGCCGGCGGCGCGTGCGTATCCCGGTCCCAAAATTCATAATCAACAACGGTCTCGCCTTTGTACTGGTGTGTGTACCCGTGTTCGATGATGGTGCCGCCTTTGGCCTGAGCGTCTTTGAGGACCTTCACCAGCTGCGGCCTCTCCGACAGATGAACAACAGTATTGGTTGCAGGATTGACATAAACCGGAACCAGAGCTATCCCGAAAGGAATGCCCTTGTGATAGAGGTAATTTACGGCATCGGAAAGCTGGCCGGGATCGCTGGTGGGCTGGATATCCTCGATACGGACCATCGCCTGGTGTGATACAGGAGCATCCTGGCCGAGGATGTCGTGCAGCGCGTCGGCCAGCACCAGATAGGAGCTGTTATCAAGGGCGCCAGAAGCTGAATAGGCGCTGTTCTGGTCAACGCCTTCCATGGGGATGTCGGCGAAATACCAGAAATTACCGCTGTTTACCAGGTAAGGGCGTTCCGGCTGGCCGGGACCTTTCATCCATGCCAGCACCCTGGCCCTGTTTTTGTCAACAATGTTGATTATATTGTCAATCGGGGCGTTCCGGGGCAGATCCTGCCCCTTATAGGTTACAGATTTGAGCGTTCCACTGGTGTCCACCCGCGCGAAAGAAATGCCGTATTTATCAAGTGAATGGAGCGCGGACAACTGGTCAAGCCCCCTTCCCAGCCACGCGACAGCCTTGCCACTGGCATACACATCATCCAGAAAGGCAGTCGGGATTGGATTCCCAGTGCCGCCGATATAAAAAACGGCGTCATAATTGTTGATTGTCCCCGGTTGATAGTCATTCTCATTCACAATATTGGCCCGGACGGGAAAGTGGCCGAGCAGGGCGTTGAGCTCCCGCGCCAGCTCCGGATCATTCTGCTGATCATGAACTATGAGCGCATTGATATAATGACCGTTTTTATCGGGCCAGGCATTCGGCGATGATTGTGCTGCGGCTGCCGATGCCGCCGCGGCCGCAGAGGTTTGCTCCGGACCGAAGTTTTCTTCGTCAAAGCTGTCCCCGCTCGTCGTGCGTTCGCTGACGATCAAGGGCTGGCCATTGGACGAATAAACATGCACGGGACCGTCCATGGCGCCGTTGAACTGAGGCGTTATCATCGCTCCCGGCGGCAGAGAGAATTGACCAGCCAGATTGTCGCCGATGGAAACATTGACTGTTGCGGATTGGCTGCCCTGGTTGCCGATCAGGATCCAGCTGAGCGTGCCGGGTGTGCGCTGGTCGTACCAGTTTAGGTAATTGTTTGCCGTCAGGCTTTGCTGAGTAGTCGCAGGCAGGGAAAAAAGGTTATTGTGAAAAAAGGTCCATTCATTCAACTGAAGGATGCCGGTGGTGGCCACCCGCACCGGGCCGCTAATGACCCCCGGGAAAGATGCTGTTGTCCGCCGGCCGGCGCCCACGTCAAATGAGCCCCTGTCCTCGCCTCCGATGTATATTTCCGCGTGAACGTCCGTGACGCCCGGATTGGCGATGATAATCCAGCTTTGCATTCCGGTGGAGACACTGTCATACCAGCTAAAATAATAATTGCAGCCGGCAGAGCAGCCGGCGGTTTCCTCGGCTGCGGGGGCTCCGGTTTGCGAGACGGTTCCGGCGGCCGCAGCTTGGGCAGAATTGTCAACATTCGAATTCATGTCAGCCTTAGCCGGCGCTGGGGAGGAGGTGGCAAGCCAGATAGTTAGTATTGCCACTGGCAGCAAAGCAGACAGCACCGCTTTCGACAAAGGCATGAATTTCGGCTTAACCATGCAAAAAAAATCCCTCAGATGAAACCCTGATTCGGGACTTACAACTTTATTTCCCGAACCGGGTTTGTCATCTGAGAGTCTCATATAATTTTATGGGTCTTGACGTCAGCTCTGATTAGTCCTTTTGTTTCTTCTTTATCCTCATCAGTGAGCCGACGATGATGCTCGTCACGGCTATTACAGCATATAAACCAACAGCCGCACCTGTCACCGGCAACAATGCGCCATACACTTATCTCACCCCCTCTTAAACACTGCCGAAAGATAGCTTAAACATGGTTTAACCTTTTTGGTTATTGTTTCTTCAGGGTTCCCAGGCGGGCAACTTTAAAACATCAAAGGAGACATCTGAGAACCAGCGCGCCCTAAAATTTCGCCTCGCCCGTTTACAAATGAATCTTCAGATGACCAACGAAAATCAAACGCGAGTTAAGTGTACTCTAATAACATAAATTGGTCAATTCTTTCCTCGCTAGTCTACTGGTACGTCAGAATCAAAGTTGCTAAAAGGACCTAAAATAAAAAAAATTATCAAAATAGCCATTAACTCAGAAACATGTTTTCGACGACGTGAAGACGGGCCCGGCCTGCATAAAATCGGATCACTCGTCTCCTTGAAAAATAGGAGCAGTGACTGTAAAATTATGGCGCAAGTTCATCAGGCGCGGCTGTAGGTTCGCCGCGGCTTCCCGCTTTATTCCCCAGTTTTTCGAATAATTCTGGCGTTGCAAGGCCCTGCCTTGCGATCGTCCTAAGGGACACGTGCGCCGTTAGACCTGCAACATTCCCAGCAAATTCGCCTCAAGGGCCCACTTCCGCAGTCGATATTTTTATTGGGAGGCCGGACAGCGGAAAGAGGACAGTAGCAAAAGTCATCTTTTAGTCAAGCAGCAACAAAAAATCAGAGCTAGTGTCGCGAATGGCCTCCTCACCACCTTTAAATAAACCTGTCTTTTTTGCCTTAACCGTTCTGGTTCTGGTCATTACCGCCTTTTTTTCTTGCCGGAGCAGCGCTGCGGCCGCCACGGCGCCCGCCGGCCCCAAGCTGGGAGTTTTTCTGAATAATCCGGCGGACCTGCCATCGTTCGAAACAGAGGTCGGGCGTCGCACCGACATGTTCTTATATTACGAATCGATTGGAGAAGATCTTGACACCAGCGAGCTGACTCCAATCGCGCAGCAAGGCCGCATCATCCAGCTGGCCTGGGAGCCATGGGATCCCGGCGCTCCGGATGCCGTGAACCAGCCGGCATACAGCCTTAAAAACATAACGACGGGCAATTTCGACTCCGACATCCACAGATGGGCGCAGGAGATGCGTAATTTCGGATATCAAATAATCATCCGGCCGATGTGCGAGATGAATGGAGACTGGACCAGCTGGTCCGGGACTGTCAACGGAAACAGCCCGGCGGATTACATTCCCGCCTGGCGACATATTCACGATATTTTTGTTCAAGAGGGAGCCACCAACGTCAAGTTCGATTGGTCACCCAACCGCGATGGAGATGAAGCCTCGGCGCAAGCTACGTTCAATACGTACTATCCTGGCGACGCTTACGTCGATTACGTTGGCATTGACGGCTACAACTGGGGCACTCTTTACAATACTCCGGACTGGATTTCACAATGGCAGAGTTTTGGCCAGGTATTCGGTCCTAGCTACAATGTTTTTACCACAATGACAAGCAAGCCGCTGATGGTTTCCGAGACCGCTTCCACCGAAGTGGGGGGGAACAAGGCTCAGTGGATTACCGATATGTTCTCGGAACTTCCCAGCTTTCCTCGGATAGCCAGCGTCACTTGGTTTAACATCAACAAGGAGACCGATTGGCGGGTGGAAAGCTCGGCTGCCAGCCTGGCGGCTTTCAAGGCAGCGGTGGCTTTGCCCGATACGGCGCCGCCGGCGGTAAGCATTTCCAGCCCCGGCGCCGGCGCCACGGTTTCGGGTGATTACCCGGTAAATGTGAACGCTTCTGACGACACCGGAATCAGCAAGGTCGAGCTCTGGGCGGGCGCTACGCTGGTTGGAACTGCACAGGGGGCGCCATATAATTTCACATTGGATACCCATGCACTGGCCGATGGCCAGGCAACGCTGACGGCAAAAGCTTTCGATCTGGCCGGCAATAGCACCAGCGCCTCGATCAACGTTAACGTCAGCAATTCCGGCGATCGTGATTATTACTTTGGCTGGTATGACAACTCCATGCCAGGCATGCAGAGCTGGATCGTGATCGGAAACCCGGAAAGCGCAGCTCAGAAAGCCAATGTTTATATTGGTAATCAACTAAAAGGCAGCTACAATTTGGCTCCTGGGCAAATAATGACGCCGCAATTTCCCGGCTTGGCGGGCGGGCCGGTCAAAGTAGTCAGCACCGGCGGCGGCCAGCTGGTCGCCAGCGAGCGGACGCTCTACCGGGGCAGCTTTTCGGAGCTTGCGGCCGCGCCTTCCGCCAACATCGGCACCGACAACTACCTTTCCTGGTATGACGATGGTGTCACGCCGGGATTGCAAGCCTGGATTATCGTTGGCAACGACGGTAATCAGCAGGCACAGGTAGAAATTTCCGTTGGCGCCCGCACGCTGGGCCAGTACTCGGTGCCGGCCGGCGGCACCATCACGCCCCGCTTTCCCGGTGTGATTGACGGACCGGTTAGGGTGACGTCCACAAACGGGCAGCCGTTATCTGTCAGTGAGCGGGTTGTCTACGGGTCCAGCTTTAATGAGACCTGGGCGGCGCCGGCAGGGTCGCTCTCTGCCGAGAACGACTTTACCTGGTATGACGGCGTCACGCCGGGAATGCGCACCTGGGTCGTGATTTCCAATCAAGGCTCTCAGAGCGCCACGGCAAATGTCTATATCGCGGGCCGCTTAAAAGGAAGCTACCTGGTGCCCGCGGGCGCGCATGTCACGCCTACCTATCCGGGCGTGATGGACGGTCCTGTCCGTGTGGTTTCGACCGGCGGCCAGCCTCTGGTTGTCTGCGAAAGGTCGCTCTTCGGCGGTTCTTTTGAAGAAACAAAAAGTCAGAGCGTGACCACTGTCCAGAAGCAATGGTTTGCCTGGTACGACAGCGCTACTCCCGGAATGACGACATGGTTACTGATCGCCAACCAGGGGTCGCAGCCGGTTACAGTAAATGTAACGATCTCCGGGAAACCGATGGCCAGCTACGCCATCCCGGCGGGGGGGAGGGTCACGCCAGATTTCACCGGAGAGCTAAACGGCCCGGTTGAGGTGAGCGCCACTACCCCCGGAAACTTGATAGTTTCTCAGCGTTCGATTTATTTCGGATCGTTCAGTGAGGTGGCTGGGCGCTCCCTGTCCTGATTTGCTCGGCGGTTAGACGTCTTACGCTGGACTCCCCCGCGATTAATGTCATAAAAAGAGCGTTTATCAATAACCATAGTTTTCCTTTTGGTTTTTTTCACCGATCTTTTCTAAATTCCGTCCAGAATAAGGGCGGTTTTTTTAATTCTTAATTGACAAATCATGGAAATGGACTAAAATTAAAGGACTAAATCTGATAATTACGGGTTTATTTAATTAAAAAGCATGTCTGAAAAAAGTAAAATGGTTTTCTTTCCGGAATACTCGGGAAAGCTAGGTTAACATTTACAATTTTTAAATGACAGAAGAATTTGGCAAACATCTCTGGGACGATTTGAGTCCGTCTTTCACGGGAGCGGCAAGCGTACGCGCCCGCCTTCTCGAGGCTGCTCAGGAAGCCGAATCCGGCTCTCTTTTAGCCGGTAAGGGAGTCCCGTCAATCGCCGAACAACCAGATACAAGCTTGTTGCGGTTCCAGCATCCGCAGCAAATGGAGCAGACAGCGGTTTCGCCGAAGCAGGCGCTAAAGAAAATCACTTTGATAATCCCCTGTTTTAACGAAGCCGACGGCTTGGGAAGGGTCATCGACTCGGTCCCGCGCGAAAAGCTCAAGGCTGCGGGCTTTCAGGTTGAAGTAATCGTGATTGACAACGCGTCCAGCGATGATACCATGGCGGTGGCGCTGAGCCGCGGCGCTCAGGTCATCGAGGAACCGGCCCAGGGAAAAGGTTGGGCCATCAGGACGGGGCTCGCGGCCGTCAAGGACGATTGTGACTATGTTGTGATGATCGACGGCGACGATAGTTACAAGTCGGATGAGATCCTCCGTTTGCTGGAGCCGCTCGAAGGCGGTTTTTGTGACGTGGTCATGGGTTCCCGCTTGGCGGGGCGGATGAAGGATGACTCCATGCGAGGAATCAACCGCCTGGGAAACTGGTTCTTCTCTTTCATTGTCCGCCATTTCTTCAAGGTAAACACAACTGACACCCTCAGTGGTTATTTTGCCTGGCGTGCCGATGTGATCAAGGCCCTCAGGCCTTATCTTAAAAGCTCCGGCTTCGCCATCGAGATGGAGATGATCACCAAGATGGCGCGGATGGGCTATCAGATATATTCCGTGCCGATTACTTATGCCGCCAGGGCTGGTGAGTCGAGCCTGAGACCTTTTTATGATGGCAGACGCATCATGACCACTTTCTTAAAACATTTATTCTGGCGCCCGCAGGAGAAAAAGGTCGTCGCGTTCGTAACAGATGCCGTTTCCCCTTTCCACAATGGCGGCAAGGAAAAACACCTTCACGAGGTATCCCGCCGGTTGGCTCGTCATGGGCGCGAGGTGCACATTTATACGATGAAGTGGTGGCAGGGAGAAAAACATATCCTGATTGACGGCATTCATTATCACGCCATTTGCAAGCTGCATCCGCTTTATGCCGGGAACCGCCGGTCGATTAAGCAGGGACTGCTGTTCGCGCTCGCCTGCCTGAAGCTCTTCAGGGAGCCATTTGACGTGGTTGACGTGGACCATATTCCCTTCTTCCCCTTGTTTAGCATGAGAATTGTCTGCCTGCTGAAACGAAAAAAACTTTATGCGACATGGCATGAGGTTTGGGGGCGCGATTACTGGCTGGAATATCTCGGCGGCCTTAAGGGCTACTTCGGTTATGCCGTTGAGAAGCTGGCGATGAAGATGCCGAGCGTGTTTATATCCGTGTCAGACCATACGACGAAGCGTCTGCGGGCCGCGGGCGTGCGGCGGGAAGTGCAAACCGTGCTAAACGGCGTTGACTTTGAGCCGATTCATGATGCCCCTGTATATCCTGAGGCAAATGACGTCATTTACGCCGGCAGGTTAATCGATCACAAGAATGTCGATATGCTTATCAGGGCCATTGCCCGAGTCAGGGAAAATCATCCTGGCGTCAGATGCGTCATCATCGGCGACGGGCCGGAAAAGTCAACTCTGGAAAGCATGATTAGCTCCTTGGGACTGGAAAAAAACGTCAAGCTGCAGGATTTTCTCACCAATCATCAGGATCTTTACAGCTGGATCAAGGCCAGCAGGATGCTGGTCCTGCCAAGCATCCGGGAAGGTTTCGGCCTCATCGTGGCGGAAGCAAACGCATGCGATACGCCGGTGATTACAACCGGCCATAAAAACAACGCCGCCCGGGAATTGATTATTGAGGGCAAGAACGGCTATCTGTCCGACCCGAATGACAGAAACCTGGCTGATAAAATTAACCGGCTGATGGATGAAGAAGATAAGTTGACTCCGCGCCAGACATTCTTGAAAGAATTTGGGGAAATGAACTGGAGCCAGGCCGCCGCCGGCTTCAATAAAGTCCTTGTGTGACAGCGGCAGAAGGCAAAGATTTTTAGAAACCTCCATTCCACGCCGCAGCTGTTGCTTTCCTTTGCTTGGCCGATACCTTCCTGGTAAAACATTAGGGCACCTCTAAAAATACCCATAATCATAGCTTGATAATAAGTACTAAATATGATAGTATCCACTCCGTTATCAATATATAACGGGAGGTAGAGATGAGCCAGCCGGGATTTTTCGA
>JACWAM010000088.1 GCA_014874265.1 Thermoleophilia bacterium
TCCTTGTGCAGCGGGGTTTGCTCTGCTGCAGGCCTCTCACTAGACCTGCTTCCTCTGGCAAGTAAGCCTGGCTGGCTGCGGCAGCGGGCGCCCAAGGGCCAGCGCTATGACTACCTCAGCGGATCACTGCGCTCGCTGAAGCTGCACACAGTGTGCAAGCTGGATGATTGTGTCATGTGTGATAACGAAGGATTGCCTCCTGCTCAGGCCCATCACTGGACCAGCTACCTTTGGCCAACAAGCCGGGCTGGCTGCGGCAGCGGGCACCCCAGGGGGAGCGCTATGACTACCTTAGCGGCTCGCTGCGGTCGCTGAAGCTGCACACAGTGTGCGAGGAGGCACAGTGCCCCAACGTGGGCGAATGCTGGAACACCGGCACAGGCACCGCCACCATCATGCTGCTAGGTGCTACATCCCGCGCCCCTGCAAACCTACAGCAGGCCTCAGACAGTGGCCAGGCCGGCATGGATGTGACTGTGAAGTGTCTGTTCACCATATGCCGCAAAGAGGCCATGCGCAGTGAAAGACACTGTCGAGGGGCAGGGCTGACTTTCTGTGTGATGCAGGGGACACATGCACTAGGGGGTGCCAGTTTTGTGCTGTTAACACCGCCAGAATGCCGGCGCCGCCGCCAGGGTCATGGCCAGCCACACTTAATACTGAGATCAACTCTGACATGCTCATCCGGCCATAAAATGATCGTAGCCTCGCTCTTTAAACAGCCGCTCACCACTGTCTCCGGACAGCAGCAAACCATGCTCTGCTGGCAGAATTTCCCCGATCTCCGTCACGCGAACGCCGGCCGCGGCGACGGCCGAGGCAATCCAGTTGCTATTTTCGGGACGGGCGGTAAACAGCAGCTCGTAGTCTTCGCCTCCCTCCAGAGCGAGGCTGGTGGCGTCAAAGTCGAAGCGCCGCGACGCCCGCAGGAGCGCATCCGAAATCGGCAGTCTTGATTGAAAAATTCTGGCTCCGGTTCCGCTCTCCTGGCAGACATGACGCAGATCGGCTGCCAGGCCGTCGCTTAAGTCCGTCATCCCCGTCCCCCCGTGTTGACGGACTCTCATTCCGGCTTGCACCCTGGGCTCGGGCCGGACGAAGGCTTCCCTCAGCTCGGGAAAATCGCCGGCAGCCTGCCTCATAAGGAGTAGCAGTCCGGCGGCGGCGCTTCCCAGGTGACCGGTCACAAAGACCCTGTCCCCCGGCCGCGCGCCCGATCTGAACACCGCCGTGCCGCCATCGGGAATTACGCCGGATAAGGCGAGGCTGACAACCAGAGGCCCTCCGGAAGCAGTCGTGTCGCCGCCAATCACCTTGAGCCGGTGAGCCGCGGCCAGGCAGGCGACACCATGGCACAATTCCAAAATATAGTCAACTGTGGTTGAAGCGGAACAGGCTACCGAGAGCAGCGCGTACCGCGGCGCCGCCCCCATGGCGGCAACGTCGCTCAGGCTGACCGCAAGGCTCTTGTGACCAAGCTCCCGCGGCGTTTGCCATTCCGGTTGAAAATGGATTCCTTCCAGGAGAAGATCGGTAGTCCAGACTTCACTCCCCGCGGCAGGAACCGTCACGGCGGCATCGTCGCCAATTCCAATGATGACATTTGCCGGGGAAGCAGCCAAACCTGACGAAAAGAGGCGGCGCATCTTTTCCAGCAGTGCCTCTTCGCCAAGTTCACCGACTAGCAACCCGAGATCTCACCGGCTTTCAGGCCCAGGTGATCAGAGACGATCTTCATCGCGCAAAGTTCTCCGCACATGCTGCATCCCGCCACGGACTCGCTGTGGCGGCTTCCATAGATGGATCTTGCCGCCTGCGGATCGATAGCGAGTTTTATTTGCTCTTCCCAATCGAGGGACTTCCTTGCTTCCGCCATTCTGATATCCCAGTCCATCGCCGTGCGGCTGCCCTTGGCAATATCGGCAGCGTGTGCGGCAATCCGGGAGGCTATGACCCCGGAATGCACTTCTGCCGCGGTCGGCAGCCCCAGGTGCTCGGCCGGCGTTACATAACAGAGGTAGTCGGCGCCGGCGGCGCCGGCGATGGCGCCGCCGATGGCGGCCGTGATATGGTCATAACCGGGTGCGATATCCGTAACCAGAGGACCGAGAACGTAAAAAGGCGCGCCGCCGGTCAGCTTTTTCGCCATTTTGACATTGGCTTCAATATCTGACAATGGCATGTGGCCAGGCCCTTCGATCATGGCCTGAACGCCGGCTTCATTGGCCGCGGCAGCCAGTCTGCCGAGGGTTACCAGCTCCTCGAACTGAGCCCTGTCGCTCGCATCAGCCAGGCAACCGGGGCGGAGCCCGTCTCCCAGGCTGATGGTCACATCCCACCGGGCCATGATGTCCAGAAGCAGATCGTAATCCTCATAGAATGGATTTTCGCGTTCGTGATGAATCATCCAGGCAATCATAAAAGCGCCGCCACGGCTGACGACATCCATCAGCCGCCCCTGTGACTGCAAGTGGTCCATCGCCGATAGCGTCAGCCCGGCGTGAATCGTCATAAAATCGACGCCGTCAGCGGCGTGCTGCTCTACGGCGCCCAGCAGGTCGTCCCTGGTCATGGCCACGACACTGCCCGATCTCTCCCGCGCCATTGATGCCGCCTCATAGATCGGAACCGTGCCAAAAGGCAAATCGCAGGCAGATATCAGGGCTCGCCGGAGCGAGCCCGTGTCACCGCCGCTGGAAAGGTCCATTACCGTATCGGCCCCGGCGCAGACGGCGGCGTCCAGCTTGGTCAGCTCCTCTGGTTCGGAATTGAGCTCGCTGGAAGCGCCGATATTGGCATTTACCTTGGTTCTGACGTCGCTTCCGATAGCGACCCCGCGCACCCGCCGACCGGAATTTCCGGCCGGCGCCACTATCGTTCCGGCTGTAATCCGCTCGCTAAGATCGTCTGCCGCCATTGATTCCGTGGCAGCCATGCCGGCAACCCTTTCCGGGAGGCTTCCCGCCCGCAACATATTTATCAAAGTGCTCAAACCCTGCCTCCCGCGGCCCGCCTGCGGATGGCCGAACCCTTCGCGTCCATTAGCGCTTCCTTTAGCTCTCTGGTGGCCGCCACCATATCCTCAGCCATCGCTACGTAAGAAACCACCGCCACCCCGTCCGCGCCGGCGGCAATGCAATCGGCCATGTTGGCGGCATTGATGCCGCCTATGGCGATAACGGGAATGTTTAGCAAAGCCTTTACTTTCGTGATCCTGCCGGGACCCACCGGTATTTTTCCTGGTTTGGTTGGTGTCGCAAACACCGGCCCGGCGCCAACATATCCGGCTCCCTCCTGCTCCGCCCTGATCGCGGCGTCGTGCTTGTTGGCTGACTTGCCGACCAGCTTTCCGCGGCCGAGCATTCTCAGCGCCGCCGTTACCGGCAGGTCATCCGGCCCCACATGCAATCCTTCCGCCTTGGAAGCCATGGCAATGCCGACGTGATCGTTGACTATCAGCGGAATCCCTGCTCGAAGAGTAATTTCATGAATGGCTTTGGCAATCTTTAACGCCTCCCCCATGCTGCGCCGCTTGATCCTCAGCTGGATCGCATCGGCGCCGCCCTCGATCGCCGCTGCGGCCACGTCATAATGGTCGCGGCCCAGCTCGGGAACCGAAGCGGTTATGACGTATAATCCTAGGTCCACGGCTTGTCCCCCAGGTCTTGACATTCTGCCAGTAAATCACTATGGACGCGGCAAAATTCAGGGCCGCTCCCCAGCTGCGAGCGAATCAGCTCGCTCTGCCAGTGAGCGTTAAACAAACGGCAATCCTTATCAGTACAGAAAGGCTTACCTGTCAACCTGTAAACGACCGCCTGCATTGCCAGTCCTTTAGCTACGGATGTCAACCGGGGGTCTTCGAGCTCCAGGAAGTCATCGGCAAATGAACGCGCCAGCCTGTTTTTTTCTTCTTCCTGCAGTCCGAGCCACTCGCTACTTCGCCTGGCAAGATAATATCCGCGAGCCCTTGCCGGAGCCTCCGCCACCCCGCCAGTCGAGACGATCGAAGGCGCCCCCAGAATAACCGTCCTTGCATGATATCGTTTGTCGGCTAAATCCCGGTTTCCTATTAACTGATTTGTAAAAATAATACTGAGATCGGCAAGGCCTGATTCAGTCGAGGGTATCAGGTCACGGCAGATTTCCAGAATCATCCTGGAGTCATAAAGAATACCGAAAGCGGACGATTCCCGGTTTTTCAGCCGTCTAAACTCATACTCGACCTCGCCGCCGAGCGGCTGCCGAGCCTGTGCCGCCGGTCCCTCAATGCGCCTGATCCTTGCTGCCGCCAACGCCGTCGCCAGCGCCCTGGCCCGCGCCTCTCTCATAGCCGCCCCGCCGCCAGTGAATTCCTCCAGAAGCGGCCCCCTCAGGAAGACCTCTGCCGCCGGCATTTTTTCCTGGATGTAAGCGGCCACATCCTCATAATCGATCGAACGGCATCTTGGCTCGGCATAAATGAATATTTTGGAGATCCCGATCATAACGGGCTCCCGCGTCCGGCAATCAGCGGTTTAGCAAGTCAGCAACTATTTCACGGCAGCCTTGTGAGAAAGCTTCTCCGCCACGATCTCCGCGGCACGCCGGCCAGAAAGCAGCATGCCGCCAAATGTGGGGCCCATCCGCGGCAGCCCGTATGCAGTCGAAACGGCCATACCGGTAATCACCAGGCCGGGCAGGAATTCACCGGTGTGCTCGAGAATCAGGTCTTCGGAGCGTTCTACCCACATGGCTCCGAAGCCCACCGTTTCGGCCATGCCTCTCTGCTCGAGCTTGGAGAGCACACATGCGTCATGCCCGGTGGAGTCGATGATCATATCGGCCTCGATTGCCACCGGATCAACGCAGGTGATCTCCCGCGGCAGCGAATTGATCGGCGTCCAGTTGATGACGACGCCCGCTACCCGGTTACCATCGCGGATGACAACATCTTCAAAAATTGTCATGTTCGCGAATTTAACGCCGGCGTCGCAGGCCGCGGCGATAAGCTTGGAACAGGCGTGCGGACCGTCAGCGACGTAAAGACCTTCCTGAGCTTCCTGAAACGGTACGCCTAATTCCTCCAGCACTCCCTGTGCCGGCGCCCGCAGCGTCACCTTGTTCATCAGATAACCGCCAATCCAGAAACCGCCGCCGATGTAATTGTTCCTTTCGACAATTAAGGTTTTAAAACCATTGGCGGCAAGATCCCTGCCTGCCATCAGGCCGCTGGGGCCGCCCCCGACGATGATGACATCGCTTTGTGAGTACTCTTCAAACTGCTTCATGAAGCTGCCCACAATTGCTTTGGTCACGTCCTTTTCATCAATGGGATGAAATACCGACATCTTGCTCCTTTCCATTTGAGGCTTTCGAACAAAATAAAAAAAACCGCACAACGGCGGCATGGCTCCCGGCCAAGAGTCATCCCTTCGCTGGCATTATCCAGATCAGGTTCGCAGGGTCAGTGAAAACATCACTTTCTCAGCTGCTTAATTGCAGCTCCCCGTTATGAATGTCCCGATTATATCATGCAGGATCGCACGGCGTAAAATATAAAAATATCGCCGGACATTGCATTTTGGATCATTTTGGATGCCGGATTATGGACATTTATGAACAAGGCCCAGCCTTAGGCTTTGGTTTTATCCAAGGCTTTGAGGTTTTATCCAGTTACCCAAAAGGTAACATCCGCCGCCTTTTCTTTTATGCCATGGGGGGCATGGTGGCCGCGTCAAGAACTAAAACAAGTCTCCTGGGCGGCGCCCTTGCTTTCAACCAGTTCGCAGGTTTCGCCCGTAAACTGTTCTCCTTCACCCGAAGCAACCGCAGCAGGTTTGGTTAGCGAATCCCAATCGACCAGAGAACCGGGGTCTTCGTATTCCTCACCGCAAATCTCACAATATCCCCATTGATTTACGGATCCGGCGGAGAGGCAAATATCGCAGTCGTACATCTTCATGCTATCCTCCTTCCTGTTGTTTTTTTTGCCGGAGAAAAAGGCAACCACAAGCATTGGACACACTAAATCAGGAATGAGAGAAAAGCGCCTTTCTTTTTTCAGGTTACCCGGTACCAGTCGAGGATAAACTTTTTGATTCTTATTGATTTAAGGTCATGGATTAGGGCCCGTCCACCAGGTAATTCGTGGCGAAGGCTGGCGAAACGGGTTTGGACCCGTTTTAGCTGGCTTTTTTTTGCTCTGCGTAAGGCCGGCCGGAAACAGGGCAGAACGGAAGTTCCTGGCGATCATCGACCTTGATAAAGAGATCGACAACCGCAGGATCGAATTGACTGCCTTTTCCGGCCAGGAGCTGTTCGCGCGCCCGCTCCGGCGGCATTGCCACGCGATAGGGGCGATTTGAGGTCATGGCGTCGTAAGCGTCGGCCACTGCCATCAGTCTCGCCCCGATCGGTATCTCTTTACCCGCCAACCCGTCCGGATAGCCCCGCCCGTCAAATCGCTCGTGATGGCATCTGACCATCTCCAGAATCTCGGGGTCCTTGATAATAGGCATGAGGATTTTTTCTCCCATAGCGGAGTGTTCCTGAATGCTATTAAACTGCAATGCGGTCAGCTTTCCCGGTTTATGCAGAATGTCCTCAGAAACGCCGATCTTGCCGATGTCATGAAGCATGCCGGCCAGTCTGATCTTCTCGACATCTTCCCGGGACAGCCCCATCTCTTTGGCCATGGTCACCGTCAACTCCGTAACCCGGCGGGAGTGCCCGTTTGTATAGGGATCCTTGGTCTCGAGCGCCTCCGCCAGCGCCTTGATCGCCCCGAGGAATGTCGACCTGATTTCGCCCGTCTGCTCCTCAACTTTCTTCTCGAGAGACTTACGATAATCCCGATTGGACAAGAGCAGATTTCTTTTTTCAGCGGCGCGGTCAACGGCCATATGAACTTCAGTCAGATTAAAGGGCTTGATGATGTAATCCTCGGCGCCCTGCCTCATGGCGTCGATGGCCGTTTGAGCGCTTGCCACAGCTGTGATCATCATCATAATCGTGTCCGGCCACCGCCGGCGAACCTCTTGCAGGAGATCAATGCCAGAGCCGCCGGGCATCATGATATCGCTAAGCACCAGGTCGGCCGGCGCCGACTCGAGTGCAGAAATCGCTGCTTCCACGCATGTGGCGGTCCGGCAAATATATCCCTCAGACGAAAGCAACCGCTGAAGCACATCCCGCACTGACGACTCATCATCGACGATGAGTATCCGCGTGCTGCTTGCGGTCTCTTCAACCTTTTCCGGATTAATTCCGGACTGATTCAACGCAACTCCTCCAATTTTTTCTTTTAATCGGCATAGTCCAAACTGTTCTTAAGTGCCTTCACCAGCAGGATGTTCTGATCCGGCCGGCTGCAAAGCCCATGTCCTTTTCGCTCGGCCTAGCTGCGAATAACCAATTGGAAAGGCTCTAAAGGTCTTGCGCGCCCCGGCTATTTGCGACACTGGCTTTAGTTTGCTATTTATTAAAAATTGGTAACTAGATTAAAATCATGATTAAAGATATGCTCCGGTGACAAATCGTAATTTAATCAAGGACCGATCATGGATGTGCTTGAAGCGATAAAGAACAGGCGCAGCCACCGGGCGTTTACCGATGGGCCGGTAGAGTCAGAGAAGGTTGAAGCCATCCTGGAAGCAGGCCGCTGGTCGCCTTCAGCCGCAAATTCACAGCCCTGGGAATTCATTCTCATCACTTCGGAAGCGGCCCGCAGGAGATTTTACGAGCTATCCGAGGAGGCAAAGCGAACGGGGCATATCGCCATCCGGGGCTTCAGCTATGTGCGCCCCCTTCCCGGCGAAGTCACCGGCGAGGACGAAACCCGGGCGGCGATTCAAGATTATTCGCTTAACTTCCTGACAAATGTTCCGGTCATCATCGCGGTCGTGGGCCTGCCGGCAACCCCGGTGCGGCAGTCCGGTCCTGGGGAAACCGCGGACAGTTACAAATATGCCTGCGGCGCCGCCATCCAGAACATGCTGTTGACGGCCGAATCAATGGAGCTCGGCAGCCTCTGGTTTACTTTCTTTGACCCGCAGCTGGTGGGGCCATTCCTGGGTATCGGACCGGACCGGCACCTGGTGGCGCTGGTGCTCATCGGCTATCCGGCCGGGAGGCCCCTGTCGCCGGGCCGGCTGCCGCTTGACTCGAAGGTTCGCAGAATCCTCTGATGGTAATGTTTCTGGGAATATCTGCGAGTCCCAGGCGGGGCGGCAACTCGGAGGCTCTCCTTGATCAGACCATGACAGGCGCCACCGGCGCCGGCGCTGAGGTGTCGAAGATCCGGCTGGCCGATATGAATGTCCACGGCTGTACCGAGTGTAACGACTGCTACGAGTCCGGTGAATGCAGCACCGCGGATGACATGGACCGCATCTACGCCCTGTTGGAACGCGCCGACCGAATCGTTCTTGCTTCTCCCATTTTCTTTATGGGCCTGCCGGCACAGGCAAAAGCGATGATCGACAGATGCCAGAGGTACTGGGCCATGAAGTATATTCTTAAGGAGCCGTTACCGCGCCGGATGGGAGCGCCGCCCCGGTACGGAGCCTTCATCGGCGTGGGCGGCACGCGGGGCGAGCGGCTGTTTGATGGCGCAATGTTGACAATAAAGTACTTTTATGATGCTATATCAGTATCGCCGCGTGAAAACCTGTACCTGCTTGTCCGCGGAGTTGACGCCAAGGGAGAGATCGAAGCAAAACAGGAAGTGTTACACTCGGCATACAAGCTGGGAGAAACGCTGGCGAAACTCTAACAGGCCGCCTAGCCGGCGGGTGACCAGCTATGATGCCTTCCCTTCTGCCGCTGCGTATTTCGCCCCATCCCGGCCACTGATTTCGGATTAATCCGGCCACCCATTTCGGAGTAAAGCGGCCACCTGTTTCGGTTCATACCGGCCACTTTTTTGTGGTTTTCCGAAATCGTCGGCCGGAATTCCGAAACAAA